>NZ_LMRC01000009.1:0-79777 GCF_001425565.1 Methylobacterium sp. Leaf466
CAGGAAGCGAAACCGCACCCCGGCGCCGCCGCCGATGGACAGCCTTATGACGAACCAATCCCCACACGTCAACACCCACACAACAGAAAAATGACAGGCCCACCACAGGATCGGTGAACGGTGTCGTTCCGAGACGTCCCACGGCGTTCGACGCGCCTTTCTTCCCTTGCCCGTTCCGTCACAGCGGATGGCCGGAGTAGGGACACAGGGCATCCGACAGGGAACGACGCCGTCACGGTTCGGCGGATCGCCCGGTTCCTTTCACCGGCAAATACGTCACGGGCAGGAACCTCGCTCACAGCAGCGGCGCCTCATTCTCGACATCCTGCCTCACGACATGCTTGGTCGGTCCAAGCCCGCTCGGGGTGCCTGGCCACGACACCAAGGACTTCTGCGTGACGCGTGGGCGCCTCAAGATCGCGAAGCAGGATCAGGGTTACGCGGAACGCGAGACCGTCCGGGACGATCGGGGCATCGATCCGCCCCTGGCCCGGCTCGGTGCCGATGCCACCCGGATCGATCGCCGCGAGGTCAACCTGCGCTGGCTCTGCGCCAGCGCTCTCACCGGCTTCACGGGCGCGGGCCTCATCGGCGGCGCGATCTTCGTCTCCCTCCAGGGAGACGTCTCCTTTGCGGCGATCCCTGAGCGCGTCCCCGTGGTGGTCCGCCAATCCACCGACGAGGCCGGCATCAACCTCTCGCGCAAAGGCGACCGCCTGGTGCGCAACCTGATGATCGCCTCGGCCAAGCAGACCTTCCGCACGCCGGTGACGGTCCGTCTGGCGGACCGGGAGATCATCAAGGTCCGGCCGTTCATGCGGATCACCAGTGCGCTCTCCATGACCACCGGTGTGTTCGCGCCCGAGGTGCCGCGCTTCGACCCGATGAAGTTCATCTCCGACGAGCCGGCCGAGCGCGCGGCGGACCCCACCGTCGCCGACAGTCCGGGCGCCGAGGTCTCCGTGATCAAGCGCGATCTCGTGGGCCTCACCGTGGAGCCCGGCGCGCCGGCGCTCACCGACGACGACGTCACCGCACAGGTCGCCGAGGAAAAGCGCCTCGCCGACGAGGCCGGCCGGCGCGCCACCATCCCCCTGGCGCCGCAGATGATGCTGTCGCGCACCCTGCAGCAGGCCGGGCCCGGCCCGGACTTCGACGCCGCCACCCGGTCGCAGGGCGAGGCGAGCCCCTTCAAGTCGATCGACGTCCTCGTGGTGCCCGAGAACGTCACCCGGCTCGCCAAGACCGAGATCCGCAGCGGCGACCACCCCCTGGTGGACGAGCGCGATCTCGCGATCAAACGCGGCGAAACCCTCGACTCGGTCCTCAAGGCCACCGGCAGCGCCACGGACGCGCAGGTGCGCGCCATCCTGTCTGCGTTGGGGGGCAAGGCCCGCACCGGAGACCTGCCCGAGGGCCAGCAGTTCCGGCTGCAGGTCGCCCCCGGCCCCAAGCCCGGCGATCCGCGACAGATCACACGGGTCATCCTCTACGGCGAGAACGGCGTCGAGGCGATCGCGGCGATGACCGACCGCGGCGTCTTCGTCTCGGTGGCGCCGCCCACCCAGGACGCGCCGGCGCGCAAGGGCCCGGCCGCCGTGGAGGCCGAGGGCGAGGAGGAGGACGGCGGTTCCGGCCCGCGTCTCTACCAGAGCCTCTACGAGACCGCCGCCCGGCACGAGTTGCCGCGCAGTGCGGTGGAGGACCTCGTGCGGATCTTCGGCTACGACGTCGACTTCCAGCGCCGCATCTCGTCGGGCGACGCCCTCGACGTCTTCTACGGCTACGACGAGGAGGCCGGCCCGGCCACGGCCGAGCGGCCGGACCTGCTCTATGCCGCCCTCACCCTCAACGGCGAGGCGCGCCGGGTCTACCGGTTCCAGTCGCCGGACGACGGGACGATCGACTACCTCGACGACCAGGGCCGGTCGCTCAAGAAGTTCCTCATCCGCAAGCCCATCGCCGACGGCATCATGCGCTCGGGCTACGGCTACCGGCGCCACCCCGTCCTCGGCTACGCCAAGATGCACACGGGCGTGGATTGGTCCAACCCGATCGGCACGCCCATCGTGGCGGCCGGCAACGGCACGGTCATCAAGGCGGAATGGGATTCCGGCTACGGGCGCCGGGTCGAGGTCCAGCACATCAACGGCTATGTCACCACCTACAACCACATGTCGCGCTTCGCCCGCGGCGTCTCGGCCGGGGCCAAGGTCCGCCAGGGCCAGGTGATCGGATACGTGGGCTCCACCGGCCTCTCCACCGGCGCGCACCTGCACTACGAGGTCATCATCAACGGCCATTTCGTGGATCCGATGAAGATCCGCGTGCCGCGCGGGCGCGAGCTCGACGGGCGCCTGCTGGCCGAGTTCCGCCGCCAGCGCGAGCAGATCGACGGCGTGATGCTGAAGGGCCGCAACGGCACGGCGGTGGCCCAGCGCGAACCGATGCGCTGACCCCACCTCATCCCATGTCGGTCGATCACGGCGTGGTGCGAACATGGGCTTCGCTCAGGCGCCCCCCGGGCTCGCCGATACGGTTCCCACTCGATTCGGGCGGTAACCGTATCAGCCGAATCCGACTTGGGCGCGCACGTCGCAGGCCGTCCAGCCGGCCGCCCTGAGATCGGCCAGCGATTCCGATCCCTTCGACTTGGCGAGCTTGTCGCCCTTCCCGTCGCGCACGAGGGCGTGGTGGTGATAGCGGGGACGGTCCAATCCGAGGAGGGCTTGGAGCAGGACGTGGATGTCGGTGGCGGCGAGCAGATCGGCTCCCCGCACCACATGGGTGACCGCCTGGGCATCGTCGTCGATCACCACCGCCAGGTGATAACTCGCCGGCACGTCGCGGCGGCCGATCACGACATCGCCCCAGCGGTGCGGTTCTGCGATGCGACAGCCGGTGTCGCCGAAGGCGTCGAACGTCGTCCAGCGATGCGGGCCGGGAGCGGCGGCGCGGGCGCGCTCACCGTGCAGGCGCCAGAGCGGAAGCGCCCCGGCACCGCGGCGCACGGCGATCTCCGCGTTCGTCAGATCGCGGCAGGAACCGGGATAGTGGGGGACGCCGTCGGGATCACGCGGCCAGGGCCGACCGGTACGCGCTTCCAGGGTCTCGACGGCCGCCGACATCGTCGCGCGCGAGCAGAAGCACGGATAGGCGAAACCACGCTCCGCCAGGGAGGCGATGGCGTCGCGATACACATCGAGACGGGACGATTGATGCAGGACAGGGCGCTCGAAGCGCAGCCCGAGCCAAATGAGATCCGCCTCGATGGCGGCGATCAGGTCGGGGCGCGAGCGCACGGGATCGAGGTCTTCGATCCTCAGCAGGATGCGGCCACCCATTCGAGCGGCCAAGTCAGCATTGAGGCAGGCCGAATGGGCATGACCGAGATGAAGGCGCCCGTTGGGGCTTGGCGCGAACCGGAAGACGGGTGTGGTCACGCTCGATCAGCGACAGAACACGTCACCCTCTGCGGAACCCGGCCGGCAGAGCGCCGGCCGAGTTCCAAACGCTTCAGCGGTCGCCGGCGCCCGAGAGCAGCTTCTCGATCTGCGAGAGACCGTTCTCACGGGCCTTGGCCTCGGTCGGCTGGCTGCGGTCGGACCGCTGCACCAGCTTGCCGTTCTTGCGGATCAACCACTGGTAGACGCCACCCGGGTTCGCGGGGGGCTGGATCTCCAGGGAGTACGGATGGGTGTTGGTCATTGTATCGCTCATTCCTCCGATATGGCACGGGCGGAGGGATTTCGCCACCCGCCGCGACCAAGAGAACTGAGCAAGAGCAGCATCCCGGCCCTCCCCGCCCGGTCGTCGGCGTGCCGGAGGCGGCGTTTCGTCAGCCGCCGACCCGGCGCAGGCAGGCCGTCTGACCGGTGACGCAGGCGATGCCCGGCATCGAGCAGGCCACGCCCTCCGCGCCGCGCTGGCAGACGCGGCAGCCGTCGCCCCATTCCGCGCAGCTCTCGTCCGTGGCCGGGGAGACCGCATGCGGCCGCGTGGCGGCCGGAGCGAGATGCGACAGCAGCACGCTCGCCAGGACGACCGCGGCGATGGCCAGCGCGATCATGCCGTCGCGTGCCGGTGAGGCGGAGGCGTTCTCAGATCCCATGACGTCCCAGATTCCGTGGCGCGGTGTTCGCGCGGCTGTCCGGATCTGTCAACGCGCGACCCGTGTCCTCGGGCATGGGGTTCGGGGACATGGGCTTGGGGGACATGGGCTCGGGGGACATGGGCTTCGGGACGCTTCCGGCATGGCCTCACGCCACGGCGCGACCCTCCAGCACCATCGGCAGCGCGCGCAGGTCGAGGGGCTTTGCCAGGAACCCGTCGAAGCCCGCATCGCGGGCGTCGCGTTCGTCGGCGAGGCCGGCGTTGGCGGTCAGGGCGACCACGTGCAGGCGCGGCCCTCCGGTCGCGGCCTCCCGGGCCCGGATGCGGCGGGCGGTCTCGAGCCCGTCGAGGCCGGGCATGCGGATGTCGATCAGGGCGAGGTCGAAACGATCCTCTCCTTGGGGGACTTCCGGGTTGGCGGGGCTCTCCAGCAGGGACAGGGCCTCCCAGCCGTCGCGGGCGAGGACGACGCGGGCGCCGAGCTTTTCCAGGGCGCGGGTCGCCAGGAGCGCGTTGATCGGGTTGTCCTCGGCCAGGAGCACGCGCAGGCGCCGGGTCGCGGGCGACCGGATCGGCAGGGCGGCGGGGGAGGACAAAGGAGCCGGAACGCGGGGCGCCAGCAGGCGATCGAACAGGGAGCGCGCCCGCACCGGCTTGACGAGGTAGCCGTCGAAGCCGGCGGCCCCCGGAGCGCCGAACTCGCGCCGGTCGAACGGCGACAGGAGGATGAGGCTGCAACGCACGCCCCTGCGGCGGGCCTCGAGCGCCACCGCGCGCACCGCCACGTCACCCAGGGCACGGTCGGCGATCACCGCATCGAACGCCGTGCCGTCGAGGGCGGCGATGGCCTCCTCGGGAGTCGGCACGATCACGGCCGCGGCGCCCGACCGGGACAGACAGCGTGCCAGGAACGGCCCCTGGAACGGCGAGCCGGCCACGATCAGGACGTGACGGCCCGCCAACGATACCGGGACGGCGGGGGCGCCGTCGCCCGGGGCCAGGGGCAGGACGACCTCGAAGGTGCTGCCGCTGCCGAGGATCGAGGTCGCCGCGATGCGCCCTTCCATGAGGTCGACGAGGCGCCGGGTGATGGCGAGACCGAGGCCGGTGCCCTCGTGGCGCCGGCTGGCGCTGCTGTCCTCCTGCTCGAACTCCTCGAACAGGGCCGGAATGCGGTCCTGCGGGATGCCCGACCCGGTATCGCGGACGCGCACCACCACCCCCTCCGGCGACGTCGCGATCTCGACGCCGACACCGCCCTGGGCCGTGAACTTGACGGCGTTGCCGGCGAGGTTGGTGAGGATCTGGCGCACCCGGTCGGCATCGCCCACCACCGTGGCGGGCAGGTCGTCGGCGAGGTCGAGGGCGATCTCGATGCCCTTGTCCTGCGCCCGCGGGGCGAGGAGCTCGACCACGCCCTCGGCCAGGGCACAGAGGTCGAAGGGCTCCGCGGCCAGGTCGAGCCGGCCGGCCTCGATGCGCGAGAAGTCGAGGATGCCGTCGATGAGCGAGAGCAGGGCCTTGCCGGAGGTGCGCACGGCCTCGACGTAGGTGCGCTGCTCGGCATCGAGGCCGGTGTCGAGCACGAGGTCGGCCATCCCGAGAATCCCGTTCAGCGGCGTGCGGAACTCGTGGCTGACCGTGGCGAGGAAACGCGACTTGGCGACGCTGGCGGCCTCGGCCCGGCTTAGGGCCTCGTCCAGGGAACGGGCCGCCTCGACGCGGGCGGTGACGTCGGACCCGGCGCGCAGCCATTGCACCTGGCCCTGCGCGTCGCTCACCGGCATCTCGATGAAGGAGAACCACCGCGCCGGCCCTGAGACCGGCCTGACCTGCACCTCGATCCGGCGCACGCCGTCGGCGCGGTCCTCGGTCGGTCCCTGCGCCACCACCGGCAGGATGGTCGTGGAGCCGACGAGGTCGATCGGCGCCCGCCCCAGGAGCCGCGCGAAGCCGTCGCTGGCGAAGGTGATGCGCCCCTGCGCGTCGCGCTGCACGACGACGTCGGTGGTCGCCTCGACCAGCGCCCGGTAGCGTTCCTCGCTCTCCGAGAGCTGCCAGATCCGATCCTCGAGATGCTCGACCTCCGAGACTTCCCCGGCGGCCGCGGACCGGCGGCGCCCGACGGCCGCGACGGCGGCCGCCCCCGTGAGCCCCGCCAGCAGGCAGGCGACGACCTCGATCCAGACCATCTCGCCTCCCCCGGCGTCGCCGCTGCCGCGGGCGATGGTGGCGAAGAAGCGTGAAGGACGCCTTTACCGCCCGGCGCCCGGATCGCCGGCCGGGTCGGGCGCCGCTTCACGGGCCGGTCGCGATGGTGTAGCGCGAGCGATCGAAGACGAGCCCGGCGCCCGCGAGCCCGCTCCCGACGGGATGTCCCCGACCGGGATGTCCCCGGGCCGGCCGGCAGCCTTCCGCGCGGACACCGACCGCCAGACGCATTCCGAGACGTGACGCCATGACCGAGACGACTTCGCCCACGACCCGCATCGATGCCACCTTCGCCCGGTGCCGGGCGGAGGGGCGGGCCGCCCTCGTCACCTACGTCATGGCCGGCGACCCCGATGCGGAGACCTCCCTGCGGATCCTCGAGGCCCTGCCGGGTGCGGGCGCCGACATCGTCGAGTTCGGGCTTCCCTTCACCGACCCGATGGCCGACGGCCCCGCGATCCAGGCCGCCGCCCTGCGCGCCCTCAAGGGCGGCCAGGGCGTGGTGGCGACCCTCGACCTCGTGCGCCGGTTCCGGGCCGGGAATGCGGGCACGCCGGTGATCCTGATGGGCTACTACAACCCGATCCACGCCTACGGCGTCGACCGCTTCCTCGACGATGCGGTGGCGGCGGGCATCGACGGCCTCATCGTGGTCGACCTGCCGCCGGAGGAGGACGACGAGCTGTGCCTGCCGGCGCTGGCCAAGGGCCTGGCCTTCATCCGCCTCGCCACGCCCACCACCGACGCGCGGCGCCTGCCGGCGGTCCTCGCGAACACCGCCGGTTTCGTCTACTACGTG
This sequence comes from Methylobacterium sp. Leaf466, assembly GCF_001425565.1. Lineage (NCBI taxonomy): Bacteria > Pseudomonadati > Pseudomonadota > Alphaproteobacteria > Hyphomicrobiales > Methylobacteriaceae > Methylobacterium > Methylobacterium sp. Leaf466. The sequence continues at coordinate 7,124 of NZ_LMRC01000009.1, forward strand.
TCGATCACCGGCATCACCGGGACCGCGACCCCGGACTTCGGCCGGGTGGCCGAGGCGGTGTCGCGCATCCGCCTTCACACCGACCTGCCCATCGTGGTGGGCTTCGGCGTCAGGACGGGGGCCGATGCGGCCGCGATCGCCAGGGGGGCGGACGGCGTCGTGGTCGGTTCGGCGCTGGTGGACGCGCTGCATCGCTCGCTCGACGCGCAGGGTGCGGCCGGGTCCGGCACCGTCGAGGCGGTGAGCGGCCTCGTGCGCGATTTGGCCGCCGGCATCCGGGAGGCGGCCGGCACCCGGGCCTGAGCCCCGCCGGCAACCTGCGAACGGGCCCTTCGTCGACCCGAGCCTTGAACGACGGGTCGCGCGCACCGAAGTCGCGTTGAGAGGAACGGCGTCTGGATGATGGTGGAACCGATGAACTGGATCTCTGAGGTCGTCCGGCCCAGGATCAAGACGCTGTTCAAGCGCGAGACGCCCGAGAACCTCTGGATCAAATGTCCGGACACCGGCCAGATGGTCTTCCACAAGGAGGTCGAGGGGAACCTGTGGGTCATCCCCGGCTCCGAGCATCACCTGAAGATGAGCGCCCAGGCGCGCCTCAAGATGATGTTCGACGAGGGCACCTGGATCGACGTGCCCCTGCCCGAGGTGGCGGCCGATCCGCTCCGGTTCCGCGACGAGAAACGCTACGTCGACCGGCTGCGGGAGGCGCGCGCCAAGACCGGCATGACCGACGCGTTCAAGATCGGGTTCGGCCGGGTCGGCGGTCTGCCCATGACCCTGGCGGTCCAGGATTTCGCCTTCATGGCCGGCTCCCTCGGCATGGCCGCCGGCGAGGCCTTCATCCGCGGGGCCGAGACGGCGCTCGACAAGCGCACCCCCTTCGTCCTGTTCTCGGCCTCGGGCGGCGCGCGCATGCAGGAGGGCATCCTCTCGCTGATGCAGATGCCGCGCACCACCGTGGCGATCCGCCGGCTCAACGCCGCCAAGCTGCCCTACGTGGTGGTGCTGACGAACCCGACCACGGGCGGCGTCACCGCCTCCTTCGCGATGCTGGGCGACGTCCATCTCGCCGAGCCGGGGGCCCTGATCTGCTTTGCCGGCCCCCGCGTGATCGAGCAGACGATCCGCGAGAAGCTGCCCGACGGCTTCCAGCGCTCGGAGTACCTCCTGGCCCGCGGCATGGTGGACCAGGTCGTCCATCGCCACGCCCTCAAGGAGACCGTGGTGCGCCTGTGCGGCCTGCTGATGGACCAGCGTGCCGACGCCGGCTCGCCCCGGCCCGCCCCGCAACAGCCTTCCGTGGCCGAACCGGCCTGACCCCGACGACGCAAGCGGCCTCCTATGGATTCCTCCGCCATGGATTCCTCCGACGCGCTCATGGCGCGCTTCCTCGCCCTGCATCCGCGCACCATCGACCTGTCCCTGGGGCGGATCGAACGGCTCCTGGCGCGGCTCGACCATCCCGAGCGGCGGCTGCCGCCGGTGATCCACGTGGCCGGCACCAACGGCAAGGGATCGACCATCGCCTTCATGCGGGCGATCCTCGAGGCGGCGGGCCTGGCCGCGCACGTCTACACCTCGCCCCACCTCGTGCGGTTCCACGAGCGCATCCGCATCGGCGCCATCGGCGGCGGCCATTTCGTGCCCGAGGAGCGCCTGGCCGAGGCGCTGGCGCGCTGCGAGGCCGTGAACGCCGGGGAACCGATCACGGTGTTCGAGATCACCACGGCCGCGGCGCTGCTGCTGTTCTCGGAGGCGCCGGCCGACGTGCTGCTCCTCGAAGTCGGCCTCGGCGGCCGGGTCGACGCCACCAACGTCATCGACAAGCCCGCCTGCGCGGTGGTGACGCCGATCGGGCGCGATCACGCCGAATACCTCGGCGACACCGTCGAGGCCGTGGCCACCGAGAAGGCCGGCATCTTCAAGCGCGGCTGCCCGGCGGTGATCGCCGCGCAGGATTACGCCGAGGCGGACGCGGTCCTGTGCCGCCATGCGGACGCGGTCGGGGCGACGCCGGTGTGGGTCGGCAACCAGGACTTCTCCGTCCACGAGGAGAACGGCCGCCTCGTCTACCAGGACGAGACCGACCTGTTCGACCTGCCCCAGCCACGCCTGTCGGGGCGCCACCAGTTCACCAACGCCGCCACCGCGATCGCGGCCCTTCGCGCCGCGGGCTTCGGCGACATCGGCGTCGAGGCGGTGGAGGCGGGCCTGCGCAACGTCGAATGGCCCGGTCGCCTGCAGCGCCTCAACCGCGGCCGTCTCGCAGACCTCGCCCCGGCGGGCGCCGAACTCTGGCTCGACGGCGGCCACAACGTCGACGGGGGCCGCATCCTGGCCGCGGCGATGGCGGATCTCGGCGAGCGCAGCGACGTGCCCCTCGTGATCATCGCGGGCCTGCTCGGCACCAAGGACGCGGAGGGCTTCCTGCGCAACTTCGTCGGGCTGGCGCGCGGCCTCGTGGCCGTGCCGATCGCCGGGCAGATGGCGGCCCGCCCGGCCGAGGAGATCGCACGCATCGCCACCGACGTCGGCCTCAACGTCACGATCGCGTCGGGCGTCGAGGCGGCTCTCGAAGGGCTAGCCGACACCGCGTTCGAGAAGCCGCCGCGCATCCTGATCTGCGGATCGCTGTATCTCGCAGGCGCCGTACTGGAGGCCAACGGCACGCCGCCGACCTGAAGACTCGTCCCGGCACAGGGCGAAAGACGTCGCAACTTCACGTCCGCCAGTCGTGTGTCCTCGGCGCTACAGCTTAGCAAGCCCGGATCGATTAGCTTCCCTTCGAACGGACTTCGTTTCTGGGGACAACCGATGAAAAAGCTTCTCACCTCGCTCGCCGCCTTCACCGCGCTGACCACCGTCGCTTCGGCCGCAGACCTTCCGCGCCGCGCCGCGCCGCCGGTCTTCGTTCCGGTCCCGGTCTTCACCTGGACGGGCTTCTACTTCGGTATCAACGCCGGCTACGGCTTCGACGTCTACGACAACGTGTTCCCGAACCTCGTTCGCAGCGGCAACCTCACCGGCTTCGCCGCCGGACCGTCGCAGATCGCCTTCTCCAACAGCTCCAACGAAGGCTTCACCGGCGGTGGCCAGGTCGGCTACAACTACCAGTTCACCCCGGGCTCGGGCCTGGTGGTCGGTATCGAGGCCGACGCCCAGTACGTCGACTTCGGCCGTAACCGCACCAACTTCGTCCTGACCCCCGGCTTCGCCCCGATCGACGGCAACGTCACCTTCGTCGATCCCCGTGGCACCGCCAGCCTCGACTACTTCGGCACCGTGCGCGGCCGCATCGGTTACGCCTTCGACAAGGTCCTGTTCTACGGCACCGGCGGCTTCGCCTACGGCGCCGGCAGCAACGAGCGTTCGTTCGGCGGCTTCCGCGGCAACGACGACTTCCGCACCGGCTACGCCGCCGGCGGYGGTRTCGAGTACGCCCTYCCCACCGACTCCTTCCTGAACTTCTTCAAGTCCTCGGCCGACGCTCTTCCGATCTAACAACAACCGCAACGCCGGCGTCTACGCCTTCGACACCAACGGCGTCACCTACCGCCAGCCCGGCTTCTCCAACCGCAGCAACGGCACCGAGTTCGTCGCCGTCCGCGCCGGCCTGAACTACAAGTTCGGCTCCTACTAGGATCCGAACGCTCCCTCGCCGGCACGCCCGGCGGGGGAGGTTCGACGACAGAACGTCAAAAAGCCCGGCCTCGCGGCCGGGCTTTTTCGTTGTCAGACGACAACGCATCGGGACACCCTCCCCACGACTGGGGAGAGATGTTCCGGCGCGCCTCAGATATCGAGTTCCGCCCCGTCCGCGAAGGCGGCGCGTTCGGAGATGAAGGCGAAGCGCGCTTCGGGCTTGTTGCCCATCAGGCGCTCGACGGCGTCGCCGGTGGAGGCGCGGGCGTCCTCCAGGACCGCGACGCGCAGGAGCGTGCGCTTCCCCGGGTCCATGGTGGTCTCCTTCAGCTGCGCCGGCATCATCTCACCCAGGCCCTTGAAGCGCCCGATCTCGACCTTGGCGCCCTTGAACACGGTCTTGATCACCTGCGCCTTGTGGGCGTCGTCGCGGGCATAGGCCGTCTTGGCGCCGTGGGTCAGCCGGTAGAGCGGCGGGATCGCGAGGTAGAGGTGCCCCTTGTCGATGAGCTTGGGCATCTGCCGGTAGAAGAAGGTGATCAGCAGCGAAGCGATATGGGCGCCGTCGACGTCGGCGTCGGTCATGATGATGACCTTCTCGTAGCGCAGGTCCTCGCCCCGGTAGGCGGAGCCGGTGCCGCAGCCGAGCGCCTGGGTCAGGTCGGAGATGAGCTGGTTGGCGCCCATCTTGTCCCGGCTGGCGCTCGCCACGTTGAGGATCTTGCCCCGCAGCGGCAGGATCGCCTGGCTCGCCCGGTCCCGGGCCTGCTTGGCGGAACCGCCAGCGGAATCGCCCTCGACGATGAAGATCTCCGAGCCGGCCATGCCGGCCTTGGAGCAATCGGCGAGCTTGCCCGGCAGGCGCAGCTTGCGGGTGGCGGATTTCCGCGCGACCTCCTTCTCCTGGCGGCGGCGCAGGCGCTCCTCGGCCCGGTCGATCACCCAGTCGAGCAGCTTGTTGGCCTGGGCCGGGGAGGCGGCGAGCCAATGATCGAAGGCATCGCGGATCGCCGTCTCGACGATGCGCGAGGCCTCCACCGTGGCGAGCTTGTCCTTGGTCTGGCCTTGGAACTCCGGCTCGCGGATGAAGACGGAGAGCATCGAGGCGCAGGTAGCCATCACGTCGTCGGTGGTGACATGGGCCATGCGCTTGGCCTGGCCGACCCGCTCGGCGTGCTCGCGCAGCGCCCGCAGCAGGGCGACGCGCAGGCCGCTCTCGTGGGTGCCGCCCTCTGCGGTGGGGATGGTGTTGCAGTAAGAGGCCGAGACGCCGTCGTCCACGACCATCCAGGCCACCGCCCATTCGAGGGAGCCGTGGCCTCCCGGTTTGGCGACCTTCCCCGAGAAGATGCCGTCGGTGACGAGTTCCTTGCCCTCGAGATCGCGGGCGAGATAGTCGCGCAAGCCCCCGGGGAAACGGTGCACGGTCTCGGCCGGGACGTCGTCGATCCCCTCCAGAAGGGCGGGCGCGCAGCGCCAGCGGATCTCGACGCCGCCGAACAGATAGGCCTTGGAGCGGGCCATCCTGAACAGCCGGCGCGGGTCGAACTTCAACGCCCCGAAGATCTGCGCGTCGGGGTGGAAGCGCACCCGCGTGCCGCGCCGGTTCTGCACCCGGCCCACCGTCTCCAGGCCGCCCTGCGCGTGCCCGCGCGAAAAGGTCTGGCGGTAGAGGGTCTGGCCGCGGGCGACCTCGACCTCGAGGAGGTCGGACAGGGCGTTGACCACCGAGATGCCGACGCCGTGCAGGCCGCCGGACGTCTCGTAGACCTTGGAATCGAACTTTCCGCCGGCATGCAGCGTGGTCATGATGACCTCCAGCGCCGACTTGCCCGGAAACTTCGGGTGCGGGTCGACGGGGATGCCGCGGCCGTTGTCGGTGACCACGAGGTGGCCGCTCTCCTCCAGTTCGACCTCGATGAAGCTGGCGTGGCCCGCCACCGCCTCGTCCATCGCGTTGTCGACCACCTCGGCGAAGAGGTGGTGCAGGGCGCGCTCGTCGGTGCCGCCGATGTACATGCCCGGCCGGCGCCGGACGGGTTCCAGCCCCTCCAGCACCTCGATGGAGGAGGCGTCGTAGCCCGCTTCCGCCACGTCCTGCGGAGCCTTTATGTCCAACAGAGCCTTGCCGTCCTGCGGAGGCTTGCCGTCCTGCGGAGCTTTGGGCAACGGCGTGCGGGCGGCCGCCGGCGACCGGGCGCGCGGGGGTGCCGGAGCGAAGAGATCCACCGGCCGGCCGACGGCTTCGGCCTGGGGAGCCTGACGGGGCGTCTCACGTTGAGTCATCGCGCGACCATACTGGAACGAAACGGAAACGTGAAGCGGCGCACCCGGGGCGGGGCGGGCCGCTTCACGGTTTAGATCAGCTTGCGCCGTTTCCGTTAACGTCCTCCCGACGGCGCCTCAGCTTCCGACCCGGCCGCCCCCGCGCCGAGTGATCGCCACCACCGCCGGGCGCGGCGGCATGCCCTCGTCGAAGTCCGGCCAGCGGGTCGAGGGCGCCTCGAAGGTGGCGGGCTTGGCCTTCGGATCGTCCTCGTCGGCCTCGCCGGGGTGCTGCACGGCCACGAAGAAGGTGGTGTCGTCGGGGGTGAAATAGGGGCCGCACATCTCGGCGCCGTTGGGCACGCGGAAGAAGTGCTTGGCGGTCCCGCGTCCCGCCCCTTCGGTCTCGAGTCCCCAGATGCCGTCGTTGCGCCCGGTGCGGGAAGCGGAATTGCCGTCGGTGGCGACCCAGAGCCGCCCTTGTGAATCCACCGCGCAATTGTCGGGCATGCCGAACCAGCCGTCCTTGGTGGTGGACGAGGAGAAGGTCGCCCCCACCGCCGCGATCGCCGGATCGCCGCAGCGCACCAGGATCTCCCAGGCGAACCCGGGGGCGGCATGGTCGCCGTCGTCGGGGGTGAGTTCGACGATGTGGCCGAAGCGGTTGTCGCCGCGCGGGTTGGCGGCATTCACGTCGTCGGGCTTTCGCGAGGCATTGTTGGTGAGCATGACGTAGACCTTGCCCGTCCTGGCGTTGGCCTCGACGTCCTCGGGCCGGTCCATCTTGGTGGCGCCGAGCGCATCCGCCGCGAGGCGGGTCTGGATCAGCACGTCGGCCTGGCTGGCGAATCCGTTCTGCGGGGTCAGCGGGCCCTGGCCGAACACCAAAGGCAGCCAGGTGCCGCGTCCGTCGGCGTCGAAGCGGGCGACATGCAGCGTGCCGCGGTCGAGGATGTCGCGGTTGGCCGATGCATCGGCGGCGACCGCGTCGGCGGTGACGAACTTGTAGACGTAGTCGAAGCGCTGGTCGTCGCCCTGGTAGACCACGTAGCGGCCGGCGCTCGAGACGATGCCGGCCGCCCCCTCGTGCTTGAACCGGCCCATGGCGGTACGCTTCTTGGGCACGCTGGCGGGGTCGAAGGGGTCGATCTCCACCACCCAGCCGAAGCGGTTGGCCTCGTTGGGCTCGGCGCCCACGTCGAAGCGGGGGTCGAAGCGGCCCCAGGCGTAGGCGTTCCCGGGGATGCCGAGGCGCTTGTGGTTCCCGGCCTCCGGCGAGCCCTCGGCGAGGGTCCCGGAAAAGTAGTAGTTGATGTTCTCCTCGCAGGTGAGCCACGTCCCCCAAGGCGTTGTGCCGCCGGCACAATTGTTGATCATGCCGAGTACGGTGCGGCCGTCCGGGTCGGCGCTTGTCTTCATCCGGTCCGCGCCCGCGGCCGGGCCGGCGATCGTCATCGGCGTCGTGGCGGTGATGCGGCGGGCGTAGGCCGAATCCGGCACGACCCGCCATTTCTCGTCGACCTTCCGGACCTCGATGACCGAGCCGCCGTGGGCGGCCATCTCGATCCCGACGAGGTCGGCCGTCATCCCGGCCAGGGCGACGCTCTTGATGTCCTGCCGGCCGAGGCCGGGGAACATCAGCTCCTCGTTGGTGTACTCGTGGTTGACGACCAGCAGGCCGTGCGCCGCCGGGTCCGCCGCCCCCGGCATCGGGAAATACCCGACGAAGTCGTTGTTGTAGCCGAACTGTCGGCCCTGCGCCTCGGCCGACTGGTTGCGCGGGTCGAAGGCCGGCGCGCCGGGCAGGACCGGATCGCCCCAGCGGATCAGCACGTCGGCATCGTGCCCCTCGGCGACGTGATGGCGGTCGTCAGAGCCGGCGGCGATCTCGTTGAACGGAAACGGCGAGGCCGCCGTACCGTCCGCCGCCCGCGCGCTGCCGGCCGCGAGCGCGCGGGGCGTCACCACGGCCGCGATGGCGCCGACGCCGAGCAGCCCCCGCAGCAGGTCGCGCCGGTCGAAGCGGGCGGCCACCACGTCGCCGAAGGTGGGGTTGGGGCTGAGGTTGGTGCCGATGTCCTCGGCGTCCTCGGCCGCCTGCGAACGGGTGCGGGACGGGTCGATCATGGTCGGCTCCGTTTTGGTCGGGCCAATGGGGTCTGCGGTGGCCGGTGCGATCCTGCCGCGTATCCTGCCTGCGTGGCAGTGCGATGACGCCGCGGCGGCCATAGGCGGCATGACGGCCTGGAGAAAGACCGTGTCGAGGCAGACCGTCACGACGACCTGAAGCACCGGGAACAAAGCGCGACCGTTCGCGTCATCCCCCCAGTGGTCCGGGACCGTGAGCGGGGGATGGCATGGCACCGTCGGCAGCACTCAGCATGGCCCGTCACGACGACCTCATGCGCACGGCGGCCGCGGCCGGGCATACCTTCGCCCCGCCGGAATACGGCCAGGACGACGGCGCCGTCGGAACGCCGAGGCGCCTGCTGACCCTGTCGGCCCTCTCGGTTTCCGGCTTCATCGCGAGCTACGGCGTCTTCCTCATCCTCGGCTGATCCAGACTCCTGTCGAAGGCAGCGGCTCGACCGGCCGGCAACGACCAACCCGGATGAGGGTGCGTCCCATCGCGAGCCGGATATCACCGGGGACAAAAGGGGTCAGCCTCCGCAGACATTGGCGAAGGCTCCGAGACCGATCGGGACGGTAGGTCGTCTCGCGGCACCCCGGTGAAGCCGGGCGCCCCGTCCGTTCACGCTTTCTTACGCACCGCCGGCTTCTTCGCCGCAGGCTTGCGGGCGGTGGTGGCCTTGGGCGCCGCTTCGGCGGCCTCGGGCTTGGCAGCCTTGGCCGTAGCAGCCTTGGCCGCCGGCTTCTTCGCAGGCGCCTTCTTGGCCGGGGTCTTGGCGGGGGACGCCTTGCCGGCCGCACTTCTGGTCGCCGTCTTGCGGGCCGGGGCCTTCTTCTTGCCCCCGCCCGCCGCCTCGCGGGCGGCGATCAGTTCCAGCGCCTGGGGCAGGGCGATCTCGTCGGACGAGAGCGACTTCGGCAGGGTGGCGTTGGTGGTGCCGTCGGTGACGTAGGGGCCGTACTTGCCCGACTTCACCACGATCGCCTTACCGGTCTCGGGGTGGTCGCCGAGCGCCCGGCCGGGGTCGGAGGCGGGTCCGCGCCGGCCGCCGCCCTGCTCCTTGGCGACGATGATGTCGATGGCGCGGTTGGCGCCGATCTCCAGCACGTCGTCGTCGCGCCCGAGGTTGGCGTACATCTTCCCGTGCTGCACGTAGGGGCCGAACCGGCCGAGGTTGGCCAGGATCGGCTCGCCGCTCACCGGGTGGCGTGCCACCTCCCGTGGAAGGGATAGGAGCGCCAGGGCCTTGGCCAGATCCACCGCCGACGGGCTCAGGCCCTTGGGCAGCGACGACCGCTTGGGCTTGGCCGCATCCTTCTCGGTGGAGGCCTCGCCGAGCTGCACGAACGGGCCGAAACGCCCGTCGCGCAAAGTGACGGGCAGCCCGGTGACGGGATCGTTGCCGAGCACCCGCGTGCCCGGCTGAGCCCCGTTTTCGGAAGACCCCTCGCCCTCGCCGTCGACGGAGGCCGCCGCGAGCTGGCGGGTGTATTTGCACTCGGGGTAGTTCGAGCAGCCGACGAAGGCGCCGAACTTCCCGAGCTTGAGCGAGAGCTGCCCCGAGCCGCAGGTCGGGCAGGTGCGCGGGTTCGAGCCGTCCGCCTTCTGCGGGAAGATGTGGGCGCCGAGCAGGTCGTTGAGGGCGTCGAGCACCTCGGTGACGCGCAGTTCCTTGGTGCCGCCGATGGCGGCGGAGAAGTCGCGCCAGAAGTCGCGCAGGACCTCGCGCCAGTCGATCTCGGCGTTCGAGACCCGGTCGAGCTGGCCCTCGAGGTCGGCGGTGAAGTCGTACTCGACGTAGCGCTTGAAGAAGCTCTCGAGGAAACCCGTGACGAGGCGGCCCTTGTCCTCGGCCACCAGCCGCTTCTTGTCGATGCGCACGTACTCGCGATCGCGCAGGGTCTGCAGGATGGCGGCGTAGGTGGAGGGACGGCCGATGCCGAGCTCCTCCATCCGCTTGACGAGGCTGGCCTCGGAGAAGCGCGGCGGCGGCTCGGTGAAATGCTGGGTCGAGACGATGCGCTCGCGCTTGAGCGGGTCGCCGGCCCTCATCGGCGGCAGGCGCTTGCCGTCCTCGTCCTCCTCATCGTCCTTGCCCTCCTGGTAGAGGGTGAGGAAACCGTCGAACTTCACCACCTGGCCGGTAGCGCGCAGGTCGATCTTTCGCAGGCCCACCGACCCCACGATGTCGACGGTGGTACGCTCCAATTCGGCCGATTCCATCTGGCTCGCCACGGTGCGGGTCCAGATCAGGTCGTAGAGTCTTGCCTGTTCGGCATCGACGTACCGCGCCACGGTCTTGGGCAGGCGGCCCATGTCGGTGGGGCGCACGGCCTCGTGGGCTTCCTGCGCGTTCTTGGCCTTGGCGCTGTACTTGCGCGGAACGTTCGGCAGGTAGCGCTCGCCGTATTCCCGGCCGATGACGCGGCGCGCGTCGGCGATTGCCTCGGGCGCCATGTCGACGCCGTCGGTCCGCATGTAGGTGATGAGGCCGACCGTCTCGCCCCCGATCTCGACGCCCTCGTAGAGCTTCTGCGCCGCCCGCATGGTCTGGGCCGGGGCCATCCCGAGCTTTCGAGAGGCCTCCTGTTGCAACGTCGACGTGGTGAAGGGCGGGGAGGGGTGGCGCTTGGCCGGCTTGGCCTCGACGCTGCCGACCTGGAACGTCGCCAGTTCGAGGTCGCGCTTGAACGCCGCCGCCTCCTCGCCGGTGCCGACGTCGAGGCGCTGGATGCGCTTGCCGTCGGCGCCCACGAGGCGGGCCTCGAACACCGCGCCCTCCTGCGTCACCAGGGTGGCGACGAGGGACCAGTATTCGCGGGGCTTGAAGCTCTCGATCTCGCGCTCGCGCTCGCAGACGAGGCGCAGGGCCACCGACTGGACGCGGCCGGCGGATTTCGCGCCGGGCAGCTTGCGCCACAGCACCGGCGAGAGGTTGAAGCCGACGAGGTAGTCGAGCGCCCGGCGGGCGAGATAGGCGTCCACCAGCGCCTGGTCGATCTGGCGCGGGTTGCGCATGGCGGTGTCCACCGCCGCCTTGGTGATGGCGTTGAAGGTCACCCGCTCGACGGGCATGCCCTTGAGCGCCTTGCGCAGGTTGAGCGCCTCGACCACGTGCCACGAGATCGCCTCACCCTCGCGATCCGGATCGGTGGCGAGGATCAGCCCGTCGGCGCCCTTGAGGGCCTTCACGATCTCGGAGACGCGCTTGGAGCCGCGGTCGTCGAGCTCCCACAGCATGTGGAAGTCGGCTTCCGGATCCACCGAGCCGTCCTTGGCCGGCAGGTCGCGGATATGGCCGAACGAGGCCAGCACCTCGTAGTCGCGACCGAGATACTTGTTGATCGTCTTGGCTTTGGCCGGCGACTCGACGACGACGACTTTCATGTCGGATTCAGCCTCTCGTCATGTCGTCCCGGTCCGAGCCTTCTTCTCCGCCGAGTCGAGACTTCGGCGAATCGAAGGTCGTCAGACATGATGCGGAAGGGCGCGGCACCCTCGACGCCCGGGACCTTGCGCCGCGATGAAGTGGGTGAAGGCTTTCGCGATGTCAAATGCGCGCCGCCCCGGCCGGGGTGCGACGTGGCGGTTCCACGGCCCGTCCCGCCACGGTTCCGCGGCAGCGGACACGGGACCGATCCCGGACGTGACCGGCTTGCGGGCGCCCGGCCCCGCCTGTAGCCATCGGCGGGCCATGACCGCCCCCGCACCCGCCTTTCCCCACCGCCACCTCCTCGGCATCGAGGGCCTGAGCCGGCCCGACATCGAGGCGCTGCTGGCGCGGGCCGACGACGCCGTCGCCTTGTCGCGCCAGGTCGAGAAGAAGCGCACCACCTTGCGCGGGCGCACCCAGATCAACCTGTTCTTCGAGCCCTCGACGCGCACGCAGTCGTCGTTCGAACTCGCCGGCAAGCGCCTGGGCGCCGACGTCATGAACATGTCGGTGGCCTCGTCCTCGGTGAAGAAGGGCGAGACACTGATCGACACCGCCGCGACCCTGAACGCCATGCACCCCGACATCATCGTGGTGCGCCACCATGCGGCGGGCGCCGTGCATCTCCTGGCCCGCAAGGTCGATTGCGCGGTCGTCAACGCCGGCGACGGCGCCCACGAGCACCCGACCCAGGCCCTCCTCGACGCGCTCACCATCCGCCGCAACAAGGGCCGGATCGAGGGGCTGAGGATCGCGATCTGCGGCGACGTGCTGCACAGCCGGGTCGCACGCTCCAACATCATCCTGCTGCAGGCGCTCGGCGCCCGGGTGCGCGTCATCGCCCCCTCGACGCTGCTGCCCACCGGCATCGACCGCTTCGGCGTCGAGGTCTTCACCGACATGCGAAAGGGCTTGGCCGGCTGCGACATCGTGATGATGCTGCGCCTGCAGCGCGAGCGCATGAACGGCTCGTTCGTGCCAAGCGTGAAGGAGTACTTCCGCTATTTCGGCCTCGACGCCGAGAAGCTGGCGCTCGCCGCCCCCGACGCCCTGGTGATGCATCCCGGACCGATGAACCGAGGCGTCGAGATTTCCTCCGACATCGCCGACGGGGCGCAATCGCTCATCCGCGAACAGGTCGAGATGGGTGTGGCCGTGCGCATGGCGGTGCTGGAAGCGCTGGCGATGCATCTGCCGAACGGATAACGCCATGGCCCTTTTCAGCAAGACCCCACCGGTCGACGAGCGTCGCGACCTGTTCCTCACCGACGCGACCCTCGTCGATCCGGCCACCGGCCGAGAGGGGCCGGGCCACCTCCTCGTGCGCGACGGACGCATCGCGGACATCACCTGGGGCGCCGCTCCCGATGCACCGGAGGGGTTCCAAAAGATCGACTGCGCCGGCCACGTCCTCGCCCCCGGCCTCATCGACCTGCGCGCCTTCGTCGGCGAGCCCGGCGCCGAGCACCGCGAGACGCTGGCCAGCGCCAGCGCGGCGGCCGCCGCGGGCGGCGTCACCACGCTGGTGTGCATGCCCGACACCAACCCGGTGATCGACGGGCCGGCCATCGTCGACTTCGTGCTGCGCCGGGCGCGCGACACCGCCTGCGTCACCGTGCTGCCGGCGGCCGCCATCACCAAGGGCCTCGCGGGCCAGGAGATGACCGAGTTCGGCCTGCTGCAGGAGGCGGGTGCGGTGGCCTTCACCGATGGGTTGAAGGCGGTGCGCAACGCCCAGGTGATGCGCCGCGCCCTCACCTACGCCCGGGATTTCGGGGCGCTGATCATGCAGCACGTGGAGGAGCCCGACCTCGTCGGCGAGGGCGTGATGAACGAGGGCGAGATGGCCTCGCGGCTCGGGCTCATCGGCATCCCGCGCGAGGCCGAGACGGTGATGCTGGAGCGCGACATCCGCCTCGTGCGCCTCACCGGCGCGCGCTACCACGCCGCCATGATCTCCTGTGCCGATTCGGTCGAGATCGTGCGCCGCGCCAAGGAGGACGGCCTGCCCGTCACCTGCGGCGCCTCGATCAACAACCTCGTCCTCAACGAGGGCGACATCGGCCACTACCGCACCTTCTGCCGGCTCTCGCCGCCCTTGCGCCACGAGCACGACCGCCTCGCCCTGGTGGCGGCCCTCAACGCGGGCGTGGTCGACGTGATCGTCTCCGACCACAACCCGCAGGACGTGGAGACCAAGCGCCTGCCCTTCGCGGAAGCCGCCGACGGGGCGCTCGGCATCGAGACCCTGCTCGGGGCGGCATTGCGCCTCGTCCATACCGGCGACGTCGCCCTGCCGCGCCTGCTCGCCGCCCTCGCCACCGCGCCCGCGGGCCTTCTGGGGCGCGAGGCCGGGCGCCTCGCGGTCGGGGCGCCGGCCGACCTCGTGCTGATCGACCCGGACGTGCCCTACGTCCTCGACAAGCGGCGCCTGAAGTCGCGCTCCAAGAACTCGCCCTTCGACGAGGCCCGCCTGCAGGGTGCGGCCGTGATGACCTTCGTCGCCGGACGCCTCATGTTCCGGGCCGAGGAATTCGCGCCGGAAATAGGCGTACCGAGGCCGGCAGCATGACGACGGACCTGATGATGGGTATGGGTGCGATGGATGATCCCGGCTGGTTCGTACTCCTGCCTCTCCTTGTACCTCTCGTCGGACTTTTCCTCGGTTACGCCTTCGGGTCGATCCCTTTCGGATTGATCCTGACAAAGTACGCCGGGCTCGGCGATGTCCGTTCGATAGGTTCGGGCAATATCGGTGCGACGAATGTGCTGCGTACCGGCCACAAAGGACTTGCCGCTGCAACGCTGCTTCTCGACGCGTTGAAGGGCACCGTGCCCGTCCTGATCGCTATGCGATGGGGGGAAAACCCAGCGCTGGCGGCCGGGCTCGGCGCCTTCCTCGGCCACCTCTTCCCGGTGTGGCTGCGCTTCAGGGGCGGCAAGGGGGTCGCGACCTTCATCGGTTTGTTGATCGCCTTCAGCCCGCCAGCGCTCCTCGCCTTCGCAGGCGTCTGGCTCGGGCTGGCCTTCACGCTGAAATACTCTTCGCTTGCGGCGCTGGCCGCCTCCGCCGCCACCCCGATCGTCCTGTGGGCACTGGGACAGCCTTCGGTTGCGCTGCTGTTCCTTCTCCTGTGCGCGCTGCTATGGTGGAAGCACGCCCCCAACATCCGACGGTTGCTCGACGGGTCGGAGGGGCGGATCGGGCAGAAGGGCTGAGCGTCGGGCCGGCCCGTTCGGGGGCGGCCATGCAACTCACCGACCGGCAGCGGCGCGACTGGCTGCGCCTCATCCGCACCGAGGGCGTCGGCCCGCGCAGCTTCCGCACCCTGATCAACCGCTTCGGCGGCGCGGGTCAGGCCCTCGACGCCCTGCCGGGCCTGACCATGCGCGGCCTGAAGCGTGTGGTGCCGCCGACGATCGCCCAGGCCGAGGCCGAGATCGAGGCCGCCGCCCGCCTCGGCGTCAGCCTCGTCGCCATGGGGGAGGAGGCGTATCCCAAGCTGCTCCAGGCCGCCGATTCCGCGCCGCCCCTCCTCGCCGTGCGCGGGCAGGCGGCCATCCTCGACCGGCCCGCGGTGGCCATCGTCGGCTCGCGCAACGCCTCGGCGGCGGGTCTCGCCTTCACCGAACGCCTGTCGCGGGGGCTCGGCGAGGCCGGACTGGTGGTGGTCTCGGGCCTGGCCCGGGGCATCGACGCCCGCGCTCACAGGGCGGCGCTGAGGGACGGGACCGTGGCGGTGCTGGCGGGCGGCCACGACCGGATCTATCCGGCCGCCCACGCGCCGCTGGTGGAGGCCATCCTGGCGCAGGGCGGGGCGGTGGTGGCCGAGATGCCCATGGGCTGGGAGCCGCGCGGGCGCGACTTCCCCCGGCGCAACCGCATCATCTCGGGGCTCGCCTTCGGCACTGTGGTGGTGGAGGCGGCCCGGCGCTCGGGCTCGCTCATCACCGCACGCTTCGCCAACGAACAGGGCCGCGAGGTCTTCGCGGTGCCGGGCTCCCCCCTCGACCCGCGGGCGGAGGGCACCAACGACCTGATCCGGCAGGGGGCGACCCTGGTGGCGGAGGTGGAGCACGTCACCTGCGCCATCGCCCCCCTGATCGACCGCGGCGGCTTTGGCGAGATCGCGGACGAGGCGGGTCCCGACCTCGGCGAGTCGCCTCTGTTCTGGGACGAGCTCGATTTCGGCGACGGGCCGGGCGGCGTGCCGGCGGGAGAGGCGAGGGCCGCCGACGTCTACGCGCGCGACGACGGCCCGCCGCAGGACGAGCGCGCCCGGCTCGTCGCCTATCTCAGCCCGACCCCGATCGGCACCGACGAACTCGCCCGTGCCTCGGGCCTGGGCGTCCGCGTCGTCCAGACGATGCTGCTGGAAATGGAACTCGACGGCCGCATCGAGCGCCACGGCAGCGGGGCGGTGTCTCTGGTGGGGTGATACGGTTTCCGCTTGGATCAAGCGGGAACCGTATCACCGAGCCCGCTCGGCGCCTGAGCGAAGCCCATGTCCGCATCACGACGTGATCAACCGGAAATGGGATGAGCGCGCACACCCGCTCGACGGCATGCTCCAGAAGATCGGTCACGGGGCCTGTGTATCGCCCTCGCGGAGGCCAAACAGACCATCGTTGCGTCAGGCTCCGGAGGGGGCATCGGGGTCGAGCGCCTCTCCGGTCTCCTCCTCCACCAGCCCCCGCATCGTGTCGAGGCAGCCCTGCAGGATGTAGGCGGCGGCGAGCTGGTCCACGACCTGGCCGCGCCTGGCCCGCGAGGCATCGGCGGCGATCATCGCGCGGGTCACCGCCGCCGTGGACAGGCGCTCGTCCCAGAACAGCACCGGCAGCGGCAGCAGCGGCTTCAGGTTGCGCACGAAGGAGCGGGTGGATTGCACCCGGGGCCCCTCGCTGCCGTCCATGTTCAGCGGCAGGCCGATCACCAGCCCGCCGACCGCATGGGTCTCGCACAGGCTGCGCAGGCGGGCGACGTCGGGGGTGAACTTGACCCGGCGGATCGTCTCCAGAGGCGAGGCGATGCGGCGGCCGCCGTCGCACAGGGCGAGGCCGATGGTCTTGGTGCCCAGATCGATGCCGATGAGGCGCGAGCGCGGTGCGGCGGCGGCGAGGAAGGCGAGGATCTCGGCCTCGCTCACGACAGCAGCGTCCCGTCCGGGGCCGCGTCGTCGCCCACGAAGGTGGCGGGCAGGGGGACGGCGTCGAGCCCGAGGATGCCGCGCACCGCCGGCCCCTGCAGCCGGGCCAGCAGGTCGGCGAGGTCGGCGCCCCCGAACCGGACCGATTCGAGGTCGGCGGCCAGCACCCAGATCTCGTACTCGCCCCGCCCCGGCACCACGTCCCAGAACAGCAGCTCGCCGGCCTCGCCGCGGCCGAAGAAGCAGGCCCGGTCGACGACGCTGGCATCGTCGCCGGCCACGTCGAAGACGCCGATCTCGTGCTCGGCGCGGGCCGCGGCGACCCCGTGGGCGATCACCTCCGCCACGCTGACGAGGTCGGCGCCCTCCGCCTGGTCCGGCACCGCGATCCGGATGTGGCCGCCGGCCAGCCCCGCGCCGCAGGTCCGACAGAAGCTGCGGTAGCTCTCGGGCAGGGGGAAGCCGAGGGCGGCCTCAGCCCGGGCGAGGGCCTCGTCGTCGCAGACCACCCCGGGCCGCAGGGTGGCAAACACCGCATCCCACATCACGCACGCACTCCCGGCCAAGCGTTAACCCTGTTCACAGGTGGTTCCGGCGCGTGCGTAGCCCAGCCCATGGCGATTGCGTTAACGGTTTGTTAACCAACGACGCCAAGCCCCCCTCGACGTCACGCCCCGGAGCCCGAGCCGCCCATGCGCCCCTCACACGCTGTCGCGCCCCGTCCCCGGCGTCCCCTGCGGCTTCGGCACAAGCTGATGCTGCTCGTCGCCTTCGAGATCCTGGTGGCCGGCTTCACCCAGGCCGGCATGAAGCCCTACCGGCCGGGGGTGGCCGTGGAGCTTCCCGGCAATCCGGACCACGAGATCGTCTGACCCCGGGGTCGTCGGTGCCCGGGGTCGTCGGGGCCAACCGTTGCGAGCCCGCGAAGCCCGGTGCTATAGCCGCGCGGCGCCTTCGGGCTCCCTTCGCGGATCGGGTTTGAAATCAGCATGTCGGTGGACGCCAACACGGTGAGGCGTATCGCGCATCTCGCCCGCATCGCGGTGAGCGAGGAGGAGGTCGCGCCGCTCCAGGACGAGCTCAACGCCATCCTCGCCTTCGTCGAGCAGCTCGGTGCCGTCGACGTGTCGGGCATCGAACCGATGACCTCCGTCACCCCGATGGCGATGAAGAAGCGCGAGGACGTGGTCACGGAGGGCGGCCGCGCCCGCGACGTCGTGTTCAACGCCCCCGAGACCGAGGACCATTATTTCCTGGTTCCGAAGGTGGTCGAGTAGCGGGCGGGATTTTCTCTCCGGGGATCGTTCGGCGCCGGCACGGCGACGCGATGCCACCGGACTTCTGGGGCCGAGCGCCGGGACGCGAGTGACCATGACGACGTTGAACGACCTCACCCTGGCGCAGGCCCGCGACGGCCTCAAGGCCAAGGACTTTTCCGCCGTCGAAATGGCGCAGGCGCATATCGGCGCCATCGCGGCGGCGCGCAGCCTCAACGCCTACCTCCTGGAGACCCCCGAGCGCGCCCTCGAGATGGCGGCGGTGGCCGACACCAAGATCGCGGCCGGCGAGGCGCGCCCGCTGGAGGGCCTGCCCCTGGGGATCAAGGACCTGTTCTGCACCCACGGCGTCACCACCACGGCGGGCTCGAAGATCCTCGAGACCTTCCAGCCGCACTACGAATCGGCGGTGAGCCACAACCTGTGGCGCGACGGCGCGGTGATGCTGGGCAAGCTCAACCTCGACGAGTTCGCCATGGGCTCGTCCAACGAGACCAGCGCCTACGGCAGCGTGATCTCGCCCTGGCGCCGGACCGGCTCCGACGCGCCGCTGGTGCCCGGCGGCTCCTCGGGCGGGTCGGCGGCGGCGGTGGCCGCGCGCCTGTGCCTGGGCGCCACCGCCACCGACACGGGCGGGTCCATCCGCCAGCCCGCCGCCTTCACCGGCACGGTGGGCATCAAGCCGACCTACGGGCGCTGCTCGCGCTGGGGCACGGTGGCCTTCGCCTCGTCCCTCGACCAGGCCGGGCCGATCGCCCGCACGGTGCGCGATTGCGCGATCCTGCTCGCCTCCATGGCCGGGCCGGATGCCCGCGACACCACCTGCGCCGACTTGGCGGTGCCGGATTTCGAGGCCGCCGTCTCGCGCGGGGTCAAGGGCCTGACCATTGGCATCCCGAAGGAGTACCGGGTCGAGGGCATGCCCGCCGAAATCCAGGCGCTGTGGGACCAGGGCGCGGACTGGCTGCGCGCGGCCGGCGCGACGATCAGGGAGATCTCGCTGCCGCACACCAAGCTGGCGCTGCCGGCCTACTACATCGTGGCGCCGGCGGAGGCCTCCTCCAACCTCGCGCGCTACGACGGCGTGCGCTACGGCCTGCGCGTGCCGGGGCGTGACATCGCCGAGATGTACGAGAAGACCCGCGCGGCGGGCTTCGGCCGCGAGGTCAAGCGCCGCATCATGATCGGCACCTACGTGCTCTCGGCGGGCTATTACGACGCCTACTACGTGCGTGCCCAGAAGATCCGCACCCTGATCAAGCGCGACTTCGAGGAGGCCTATGCGGCCGGCGTCGACGCCATCCTCACCCCCGCCACGCCGTCGGCCGCCTTCGGCATCGGCGAGAAGGCGTCGGCCGATCCCGTCGAGATGTACCTTAACGACGTGTTCACGGTCACCGTGAACATGGCCGGCCTGCCCGGCATCGCGGTCCCGGCCGGGCTCGACGCGCAGGGGCTGCCGCTCGGCCTCCAGCTGATCGGCCGGCCCTTCGACGAGGAGACCCTGTTCGCCACCGCGCAGGTGATCGAGGAGGCGGCCGGGCGCACGGTGCTGCCGCTGGCGTGGTGGGCATGAAGGATCTGTGATGAAGGATCCGCGATGACCGTCCCAGTCTATCCCTTCGACGTCTGGATCTGGGCGGCGCTCGATCCGGTGCTCATCCTCGTCGCCGTGGTGATGGGGTGGAAGTCCGACCAGGTCGTCAAGCTGATCCTGGTGGCGCTGATGGCCTTCACGGCCTCGGTGCTCACGAGCTGGCTCCTGACCATGGCGGGCATCCCGTGGCCGGCCCCGATCGGGCGCGACCTGCCGACCTTCTTTCCCGTGCGCACCGGCGGGGCGTTCCTGTGGGCGCTGGCCGCCTTCGGCGCGCGGATGGTGTTTCGCCGCCGCGCTTGACCGCCTTCGCGGCCGCTCCCTAGATGCTCCGACCGGCGGTCGAGACGAGCGCGGACTCCCTCTCCCATGGGGAGAGAGGCAGGTGTGAGGGGAGTGCGATCTCCGGCGAGGTCTTACTCCTCACCCTATCCCTCTCCTTCCAGGAGAGGGAAGCCGCGTCTCAGGCAGCAACCGCGCAGACATGCGAGAGGCCTGTGGCCTCCCAAACCCGAGTCCGACCGCCATGACCGCACCCGTAAACCCAAAAAAGCTCATCAAGGGCGGCCTGCACGACTGGGAGGTCGTGATCGGCATGGAGATCCACGCCCAGGTCACCAGCCGCTCCAAGCTGTTCTCCGGCGCCTCGACGGAATTCGGCGGCGAGCCCAACGACCATGTCTCGCTGGTGGACGCGGCCATGCCCGGCATGCTGCCGGTGATCAACGCGGAATGCGTCGCCCAGGCGGTGCGCACCGGCCTCGGGCTGAAGGCGCGGATCAACCACCGTTCGGTGTTCGACCGGAAGAACTACTTCTATCCGGACCTGCCGCAGGGCTACCAGATCAGCCAGTTCAAGGACCCCATCGTCGGGGAGGGCGAGGTGATCGTCGACCTGCCCGACGGCACCAGCATCACGGTGGGCGTCGAGCGGCTGCATCTCGAGCAGGACGCGGGCAAGTCGCTGCACGACCAGAACCCGACCCAGAGCTTCGTCGACCTCAACCGCTCGGGCGTCGCCCTGATGGAGATCGTCTCGCGGCCGGATCTGCGCTCCTCGGAGGAGGCGCGCGCCTACGTGACGAAGCTGCGCACCATCCTGCGCTATCTCGGCACCTGCGACGGCGACATGGAGAAAGGCTCCTTGCGCGCCGACGTCAACGTGTCCGTGAGGAAGCCCGGCGACCCGCTCGGCACCCGCTGCGAAATCAAGAACGTCAATTCGATCCGCTTCATCGGTCAGGCCATCGAGACCGAGGCGCGCCGCCAGATCGCGATCATCGAGGACGGCGGCACCATCAGCCAGGAGACCCGCCTGTTCGATCCGGCCAAGGGCGAGACCCGCTCGATGCGCTCGAAGGAGGAGGCGCACGACTACCGCTACTTCCCCGACCCCGACCTGCTGCCGCTGGAATTCGACCAGGCCTATGTCGATGCCCTGGCCGCCGGCCTGCCCGAACTGCCCGATGCCAAGAAGGCCCGCTTCATCGCCGACTACGGCCTCTCCGCCTACGACGCCGGCGTGCTCGTGGCCGAGCGGGCGAGCGCCGATTACTTCGAGGCTGTCGCCAAGGGTCGCGACGGCAAGGCGGCGGCCAACTGGGTCATCAACGAGCTGTTCGGGCGCCTCAACAAGGAATCCTTGAGCATCGAGACGAGCCCGGTCTCGGCCGACCGGCTCGGCGCCATCGTCGATCTCATCGCCGAGGGCGTGATTTCCGGCAAGATCGCCAAGGACCTGTTCGAGATCGTGTGGTCGGAGGGCGGCGACCCGCGGGCGCTCGTCGAATCGCGCGGCTTGCGGCAGGTCACCGACACCGGCGCCATCGAGGCGGCGGTGGACGAGATCATCGCCAGGAATCCCGACAAGGTCGCACAGGCCAAGGAGAAGCCGACCCTGCTCGGCTGGTTCGTCGGCCAGACCATGAAGGCCACCGGCGGCAAGGCCAACCCGGAGGCGGTGAACGCGCTCTTGAAGGCGAAACTCGGAATCGAAGGATAGGGCACCGGACAAGACGACGGCCCCAGCCCATCGGGGCCGTCGACGGCGTATTCCGTATTCAGAAGATCGGCCGGCTGTCGTCTGTGGAGACAGGCTAAGAGACGATATTGCGGCCATCCGTCCGAGACATTACCAAGAATTCACGCAACATCGCCCCCGCAAAGTCGTTTCATGATCGTGCGTTCGGCGGTGCAAGAAGACGGCCTCGATGGCTCGCCACACCGTTCGGAGCGAACGGAGACGATCATGACGAAGACGAGAACAGCCGGTGTCGCGGCTTTCATGGCAACCGTCCTCCTTTCCGGGGTCGCCCTGCCGGGCGGCTACGCGATGGCCGACAACACGGCTTCCAAGGATGTCGCCGTCGAGCGCGCCGCCGGAAAGCTGTCGGCCGACGGCGCCCGCGCCTACCGTGACCTGCGGCTCGCGCGCCTGGCGATCTTCGAGGCGAAACCGGAGGATGCGGGACGCTACGTGGCCCAGGCCAAGACCGCGCTCGACCAGGCCAAGACCGACGAGGCGGTCTTCACCAAGGCGGAGGCCGACCTCATGCCGATGAAGGACACGGCCTCCAAAACGACGGGGCCCACGACGATGGGCCGGCAGCAGCCCCCAACCGACGGGAAGCCCGACACCCAGCCCGTGGCTTGGCTGCCGGTGGACGGCCAGCTCGTCCTCGCCAACGACTTCGTCGCGACGCCCCTGAAGACCGCGGCCGTGGCGGATGCGAACAAGCACGTCGCCAAGGGTGACCGGAAGGCGGCCATCGAACGGCTGAAGCTCGCCGATGTCGACGTGAATTTCACGATGGCCGTCGTGCCGCTCGTCAAGACCACCGACGAGGTGAATCAGGCGGCCAAGTTCATCGCCGCGGGCCAGTACTACGAGGCCAACGTGGCGCTCCAGACCGCCGAGAACGGCGTCCGCTTCGACGTGATCGACGTGACGGCGATGCCCAAGGCGGCCACCAAGGCCGATACGACGGCGACGCCGAGTGTCAAGCCGGCACAGGCTCCGGCGGTCAAGTAAGCGCAGCGCCACCGAAACGGACTATGCGTCGGCATCCGACGCATAGTCCTCCGAAATCAGAGCATGAGAGTGAGGGACGACACGCCATAGCCTGCGCCCCTGCCTTTCACCGGTGATACGGTTTCCGCTTGGATCGAGCGGGAACGGTATCACCGAGCCCGCGCGGCGCCTGAGCGAAGCCCATGTCCGCATCACGAAGTGATCAACCGGAAATGGGATGAGAACCGGAAATGGGATGAGAACCGGAAATGGGATGAGACATGGGTTTCCCAAGAGCAGAGGCCCTTGGACAGGTTCACAAGGTAGGACCCCGATATCCGCAGCGCTCGACCCTGGACCTGTAAAAACCCCGCTCTCCGACATCTCGGCTGGCCCGAGGCACGAACGGCGGGAGCACAGGCCGCGATTTGAGCTGAGGGGATGAGAGGACGGCCGTCGACTACGGCCGCCGGGCGGTGAGCGTCGCGGATCCACCGATCGCGGCGGAAGCGGCTTGAGTTGGGGCTGATGCGCGTTCGAAGTCGTGCCGTATCGGCCGCTTCTGCGCCCCTGAAACCGCTTCCGTCGCGATGTCCGTCAGTGCTGCTACGCTTCGGGCCGAACCGGTCCCTCAGGCGATCCTGGCAGCGTCCTGCTGGGGTGGAGTCATTCCTGTCTCCTTCAGCGTCGACCGAAGACCCTCAGCCCAATACTTAAGGCTTTGGCCTTCTGTGCTTCACGGGCGAAGCACAGGGGTAGAGTGCGACCGGATCGGGACGTCGTCAAGCACTTTGAGAGTTCTTGCGGTCGATGACGCTTGACGGAGCGATACCGAACGCGCCGCATCCCTTGCAATTCAAACACTTGCGGCGAATTTGCAGGCGCTGCAGAAACGCTCTGCGTTCGATCGCTACCCCCGTGAACCGGCCGACATACGGCTCGCGGGAGCCTGCTCGACCGGACCTTGCCCGGACGGGTGGAGCGACGCGGAGGGTGATCCGGGGAAGGGCGAGGAGGGCCGGCCGACGGGATCATGGGGCGGAGGAGATCAACCGCCCGCATGCGTCCGGGGCGGCGGGGAGCGGTGGTTTTCCGCGCGCTCCTCGCCGGTGCCCAGCACCCGGTCGCGCAGGGCCATGAGCCAGTCTCGCCCATGCCCCCCGGGCTCACCCACCGACACGGTGGCGGTCATGCCGGCGACCAGGGTGACGCCGTCTGGCACCCGGTCGATCCGGATGCGCACGGGGACCCGCTGGGCCAGCCGCACCCAGGTGTAAACGGGATCGACGTTGGGCAGCCCCTGCGTGCTCGGCGCGGCGTTGCCGCTGCTGATGCCCAGGGTGATGCTCTCCACCGTCCCGGCCACCGGGGCGGCGTAGCCCATGAGTTCGGCGGTGGCCCGGTCGCCGACACGGATGCCGGCCATCTTGGTCTCTTCGAAGTAGCCGTCGATCCAGAACGAATCGGTGTCGATCACCGCGATGTTGACGGTGCCGGTGGTGGCGTAGTCGCCCCTGCGCAGCAGCAGATTGGTGACGCGGCCGCTGACGGGCGAGCGCACCTGAGCCCGCTCCAGGTTGAGCCTGGCCTTGGCGAGGCCGGCCCGGGCCGAGGCCAGCGCGGCCTCGGCGATCCGGGCGGTGCCGGCGTACTGCTGCTTTTCCTCCACCGAGGTGGAGAGGGTGGTCAGCGCCTCGCGCCGGGCCGCCTGGGTGCGCTTCACCTGGAGGTCGGCCTCGCGGTTCTCGACCTCGGCCTCGGCCTGGCGGATGGCGATCTCGAAATCGACCGGGTCGATCACGTAGAGCACGTCGCCCTTGGCCACCGCCTGGTTGTCGACGACCCTCAGGTCGACGATCTGGCCCGAGACCTGGGGCGCGACGCTGGCCACCTGCACCCGCACCCGGCCGTCGCGGGTCCAGGGGGCGACCACGTAGTAGCGCCACACCACGATTGCCGCGACGAGCGCGGCGCCCAGGATCAGACCGGTGAGGAGGAGCCGCCCCAGGCGGGCGAGGCGACGGGAACGGCGGGGAGCATGGTCGGGCATCACAGGAACACGATCAGGAGGGCGAGGAGGCAGACGTAGATCCCGGCCTCGGCCAGCGGCGGGTTGGCGACGTAGCGCGACAGGCGCAGGCCGGCGAAAAGCCGGCGCAGCAGCACGAGCAGGAGCAGCGCGCCGGCGGCATAGGCGAGGAACGGCGAGACCAGGACGCCGCCGATATCGAGGTCATGGAACATCGGCGCGCCTCGCATCCGTCCGGGCCGGCAGCCCGAGCCGCCTCAGGAAGCGGCCGTGGTCGTGGACGAGGGCGGCGGCCGTGGCGAGATCGCCGGCGGCCCGGGCGATGCACCCGCGGGTCGCCGCGTCGCCCCCGCGACCGGCCTCCACGAGGGCGCGGCCGGCGCGCTCCATGGCGGGGCCGTCGAGGGCGGCGAACGCCCGCCGGCCGGAGGCGACGGGCGTCTCCAGGGCCGGGATCCGGTCGAGGACGCGGAACTGCCCGTGCGCTCTGGCCGCGGCCGCCTCCAGGCGCGAGAGCGCGAAGGCGTGGGCCATGGCCATCGCCCGCACCGCGCCGCTGCCGGAGGTCCACTGCGCGAACTGGAGCAGGCGGTCGCTGTTGAGGCTGGTGCGGGTGGTGGCGTCGCCCCCGTCTCCGGCCAGCGCGTCGAGGAGGGAGCGGCGGGCCGAGTCGAGGGCGAAGGCGCGGTGGCGGGCGGGGGTCAGCGGCAGAATCACCCGCACCGCCACCGACAGGATCACGGCGGCCACCACGACGAGGAAGGCGTTGCCGAGGAAACCCTGCGGATCGTAGCCCTGCGGATTCGAGGGCGACAGCAGCACCGGAAAGAACACGAGCAGGATGAAGCCGACCGAGAAGGTCGCCGGGTTGAGGCAGAGGAAGCAGGCCACGGCCACCACCGGCGCGATGGCGATGGCCAGGAGCGGGAAGCCCTGCACGCCCGACAGCATGCCGAACAGGACGAAGCCGGCACAGGCGGACGCCAGGGGCATGCCGATGAGGACGCCGCGGGCGAAGGCCTTCGGATTCGGTGCGGTGGTGGACAGGGCGCCCATGGCCGCCACCTGGACGAGGGCGAAGGTGGTGCCGGGCCAGCCGGTGGCGACGAAGAACAGGGCGGTGAGGCCGAAGGCCAGCGCCACCCGCGCGGCCCCGCGCAGGGCGACCGGCGCGTCGCGATGGGTGGGCAGCGACACGGTGCGCAACGGGCGGCGTCCGGCCTCGAGGCTGGCCAGGCCGTCCTCGGCGTGAACGACCGCCTCGGCGACGTCCAGGGCCCGCTGCAGGACGAGGATGGTGCCGAGGTCGTCGCCCTCGGCTACGCCCGCCTCGACCAGGGCGTGGAGATCGGCCGCGACCAGGGTGGAATCCTCACGCGAATCCGGCGCGAGGAGGCCCCGGCAGAGCCCTAGCGCCTCTCGCGGCCGCGGACCTTGGTCGGGGCAACGCCGCGCAGCCTCGGCGAGGGCCCGGGCCGCGGCCGTCATGGCGTAGAGGGCGGCGATGGTGCTGCGCGCCCCGGCGGAGCGATGGTCACCGTCGCGGAATTCCTCGCGCACGGCCACCGCATCGCCGCGCAGGGCCGCCACCCGCCGGATCAGGGCGGCGGTGCGCTCGGGCCCCGGATCGGCCCTGGTCAGGGCCTCGCGGGCGAAGGCCCTGGCCTCGGCATGGGCGTCGGCGAGGCTCCGGCGCAGGCCGCGCCAGATCCCGGGCGCCCCCAGGGCATCGTTGACGAGGGTGACGACGAGGATCCCCACGGCGATGGCAGCGACCCGGTCCACCGCGGCCTCGAAAGTGGCCTGGGGGGCATCGATATGGGCGATGGCGACGATCGCCACGGTGTAGCCCGAGAGCATCGCGCCGTAGGAGCGCGTATCCTGCAGGAACTGGCCGACGTAGACGCACAGGCTCAGCCAGGCGGTGAAGGACACCAGGAGCAGGACCCGGTCCTGCGCGAACAGGCCGATCAGCGCGAGCCCGACCACGGCCCCGACCAGCGTGCCGAGGAAGCGATAGGTCGCCTTGGCGCGCGCCTGACCGCGCTTGGGTTGCGCGAGGATGGCGACGCAGACCATCGCCGAGGAGGCGCTGGCGAGTTGCAGCCAGAACGCCATGCCGAGGGCGAGCACCATGGCGAGCCAGATCCGCAGGGCGAAGGCCCAGGCGGCCGGCGCCGGGACCAGCGCCTCGATCCGGTCGAGCGCCCGGTCGAGGCGGGAGACCGCGGCACGGTCGCTCACGCGACCGGCTCGTCGGCCGCCAGACGCGCGATACGCGCCTGCCACAGGCACAGCAGCGGCGTGAGGAACAGTTCGACGGCGAGCGCGGCCAGCATGGTCAGGGAGGGCAGGCCGGTGAGGTAGAGGCCGAGGAGGCGGGCGAGGCCGCCCAGGACCACCACCAGGGTGAGGAAGCGAAACAGCCCGGTCTTGCCCTCGATCCCCGGCACGCAGGTCCAGAACAGGATGCCGATGCCCGTCAGCAGGCCCGAGAGGTAGCGGAAATGACTGTCGGCCGAGACGTCGGCGGCGCCGGCCCGGCCGATCCCGTCGATGCCGAACAGGACGCCGTAGGCACCGGCCGCCACCGGGATCACGGCGGCCAGGGCCACGGTGCGTTGCAGGAAGCGTCGTTCGGCGATCATGGTCGGTCCGGCGGGGAGAGGGTCGTCACGGTTATCAGCGCGGCGATCCGCCGGACGTTCCGGGAAGACGGTGCGTTGCGGCACGAAGCTCAGGATATCGACGGGATCCTCGGATGGTTCGCGGGGCCGATCGGCTCGGAGGAACCGGCCGGCGCCATCATAGGGAGGGACGATGCTCACGATCCGCGACGCCGAAGCCGACGATCTGGCGGCGATCGTCGCCCTCTATGCGGCGGATACGCTGGGCGGCCACGGCGACGCCTGGACCGACGGGAACGAGGCCCACTACCGGGCCGCCCTCGCGGCGATCACCGCCGCGCCGGGCACGAGCCTCCACGTCGCCGTCGAGGATGGCGACATCGTCGGCGTGTTCCAGCTCGTGTCGTTCGTCACCCTGGCCGGACGCGGCGCCCGCCGGGCCAAGCTCGCCAGCGTTCAGGTCAGGGCCGACCGCCGCTCGCGCGGGATCGGCGCCTGGATGATCGGACAGGCCGAGGACATCGCCCGCCGGCAGGGCGTGGCCCTGATCGAATTGTCCTCGTCGCGACTGCGCCACGACGCCCACCGCTTCTATGACCGCCTCGGCTACGAACGCGGTCACGAGGGGTTTCGCAAGCGGCTGTGACGCGCAGGGCCCGGGACGGGGCTTCAGGCCTTCTGCTCCTTCAGCTTCTTGACGCATTTGCTGAAGTACTGCGGCCACTTCGGGCCCTGCGTCGCCTTTTCGCTCACCGAGAGCGTGCGCCACTGGGCGCCGCAGGTCTTCTGGCGCTGGCGGGCCGCGCTCTGGCCGACCGTCATCTCCTTGGGCGCGTCCTTGGCGGCCGGAGCCTGGGCCACGGCGGGGAGGGGGATCGCGAGGGCAACGCCGATCAACGCGGCACAGACGAGACGATTCAGCATCGGACGATCCCCACTAGGCTCCGCACACGGGCGATCATCCCAAGCGCAACCGCAGCCGCAGGGCAAGGGCGATGTCCACGTCCTGCAACCCTGCGCTGTGGATGATCGCGGTCGGATCGGCGCGAGGGATGCTTGAGCTCGGCGCCACAAGCGGTCTAGCTGAGCCCGCGTGCAACCTTCCCCCGCCCGCCGGCTTGAACCGGGTGGCGACCGCCCCTGACACGATCGAGACCAGCCGCATGGCCATCGCACCGGGACACCCCATCGACGTCCACACCTGGAGCACGCCCAACGGCTGGAAGGTCCCGATCATGCTCGAGGAGTGCGGCCTGCCCTATCGGGTGGTGCCGGTGAACATCGGCAAGGGCGAGCAGATGGCGCCGGACTTCCTCTCGATCTCGCCCAACAACAAGATCCCGGCCATCGTCGATCCGGACGGGCCGGGCGGCACGCCGATCTCGGTGTTCGAATCGGGCGCGATCCTGCAGTACCTCGGGCGCAAGACGGGATGCCTCTACCCCGCCGACGAGCGCGCCCGCGTCCTGGTGGACGAATGGCTGGCCTGGCAGGTGGGCGGGTTCGGGCCGATGCTCGGGCAAGCGCACCATTTCCGGATCTACGCCGAGGAAAAGATCGCCTACGCCATCGACCGCTTCACGCAGGAGGCCCACCGCCTCTACGGCGTCCTCGACCGGCGCCTGGCCGCCCACGAGCACGTGGCGGGCGACTATTCCATCGCCGACATCGCGATCCTGACCTGGGCCAAGTACCACGAGAAACAGGGCGTCGACCTCGAGGGCCTGCCCCATGTCCGGCGCTGGCTGACCCAGGTGCTCGCGCGCCCGGCGGTGAAGCGCGGGCTGGCGGCGATCTAAGCAGTCATTCGTGGGTCACCCGACGAATGACTGCTTAGATTTCCTTGATGGTGCAACATTTTTTCCTGCGAACCGCCAAACACTTCGCAGAGTGATGCTTGGCTCACGCCAAGCCCTTCACCCCCTCCACGAGAGAGGTGGTGCCCTCCAGGGCGAGCGCGTTCTCGGCCAGCGCCGTGTGCTGGCTCCGGCGATCTCCTTACCCTTGTGGTCCTTAAGCGGGCCCTCGATGATCGAGACCTCGCCGTCGCCGTCTCGGCATCGACGGCGTCGGCCCGCTCGCGCGCGGCCTCGGACCTCCCCGGTCCGTCGGCGCTCATGGCGACGAACCCGTCGGCCAGACCGCCGCGCAGACAATGCGACAGCGCGGCAGGGGTTCGGCGGCAGGGGTTCGGCGGCAGGGGGAGGCGGCAGGGGGAGGCGCGTCGCCCGCCCATTGATCGTGCGGCGCCTGTACGCGCGGGCATCCGGCCCCGGTCCGGCGCACGGAGGCGACGAGCCCTCGCCGAGACCCCGCATCACGAAAAAGGGCCGGCCCTCCTCGCGGAACGCTTCCCTTTCGCCCTCGGATACGGATGGGAGCGCCCTACCGGCCGTAGCCGTCTGGGACATGGCGGCGGGTGCGGACCGAACCGGTGCCGATGTCGTCGTGGCGCATCGCGTGGCCGCGGGCGTGCCGCTCCTCGGCGAGGTTGTAGGGGGCGGCACGGCCGGTGAGGCCGCCCGGGGCCGTGGCGGCGGGGATGCCGGCCGGGGCGTTGTAGCTCTGGGCGAGGGCGGCACCGGCCGAAAGGCTCAGCGCGGCGGCAAGCGCGGCGGCGGCGAGGCGATGGGTCATGGCAATTGTCCGTGGGCAATCATGCGGTATCGGGTGTAGGGCAAAAGCGGCGACAGCGTACCGGGTTCCCGCCTTTTGGACATGACGGCCCTGTGAAACGACAGACCAGGCCTGAGTCCCGTGCAACAATCGCGTGACCGTCATTCCGCGACGACCGCCGAACGGGATCGCTGCGGCCTCGGACACTGGGAAAAGACAACGGTCGCCAGCGTATCGTACCGGATACCGCCGATTTTTGCGGCGTCACGACCGATTTGGCACGACCGACTTGGCACGATCCTTTCGCGCCGGGTCCGCTTTGGCACGCCCGCCCGGCACGAACGACGGCGCCGCCCGCCGCTACAGGCTGCGCAGGGCGCCCTCGGGAAAGGCCACGTCGTCGGCGAAGACCACCCGGTCCCCGTCGAGGCGGGCCCGGCCGCCGGCGACCAGGGCGAGGGCCTGCGGGTAGAGCCGGTGCTCCTCGACGAGGATGCGGGCGGCGAGGCGGTCGGGGTCGTCGCCCGGCCGCACCGGCACGGCGGCCTGGGCCACGATCGGCCCGGCATCGAGCTCGGGCACCACGTAATGCACGGTGCAGCCGTGCAGGCGCACCCCGGCCGCCAGGGCCTGGGCGTGGGTATCGGTGCCGCGAAACAGCGGCAGCAGCGAGGGATGGATGTTGATCATCCGCCCGGCCCAGGCCTCCACGAAGGGCCCTGAGAAGATGCGCATGAAACCGGCCAGGCACACGAGCTCGATGCCCGCCGCCGTCAATTCGGCATGGAGGGCGGCATCGAAGCTGGCGCGGTCCGGAAAGGCGCGGTGATCGACGGCACGGGTCTCGATGCCCGCAGCCGCCGCATGGGCGAGCCCGGCCGCCTCCGGCCGGTTCGACAGGACGAGGGCGATCTCGGCCGGATAGTCGGGGGCCGCGGCGGCCGCCAGGATCGAGACCATGTTGGAGCCGCGCCCCGAGATCAGGATCGCGACGCGGGTCTTCCTCGGGTGCGTCATGTCAGAGCGCGAGGGTGCCGGTGAAGGTCACGGGCTCGGGCCCGCGCGGGGTGATCCGGCCGATCCGGACGGCGGCCTCGCCGGCCGCCGCCAGGGCCGCCGTCACCGCCTCGGCCGCCTCGGCCCGCACCACCGCCACCATGCCGATGCCGCAGTTGAAGGTGCGCAGCATCTCCGGCACCGCGACGTTGCCGGTGGCGGCCAGCCAGCCGAACACGGGGGGCACGGGCACCGCATCGAGGTCGATGGCGATTCCGACGCCGTCGGGCAGCACCCGGGGCAGGTTGTCGGGAAAGCCGCCGCCGGTGATGTGCGCCAGCGCCTTGATGCCGTCGGTGGCCTTCAGGGCGGCCAGCAGCGGCTTCACGTAGATCCGCGTCGGCGTCAGCAGCGCCTCGCCGAGGGTCTGGCCGGGGGCGAAGGGGGCGGGCGCCTCGTAGCCGAGCCCGCTCGCCTCGACGATCCGGCGCACCAGCGAGAACCCGTTGGAATGCACGCCCGAGGAGGGCAGGCCGAGCACCACGTCGCCCTCGGCGATGCCTTCGCGCGGCAGCAGCGTGCCGCGCTCGGCCGCGCCGACGCTGAAGCCGGCCAGGTCGTAGTCGTCGCCCGCGTAGAGGCCGGGCATCTCGGCGGTCTCGCCGCCGATGAGCGCGCAGCCCGCCTGCCGGCAGCCTTCCGCGATCCCGCGCACGATGTCGACGCCGACCCCCGGCACCAGCCTGGCGGTGGCGTAGTAATCGAGGAAGAACAGCGGCTCGGCCCCCTGGACGACGATGTCGTTGACGCACATCGCCACGAGGTCGATGCCGATGGTGTCGTGGCGCCCGGTGAGGATGGCGATCTTCACCTTGGTGCCGACCCCGTCGTTGGCCGCCACCAGGATCGGGTCGGCAAAGCCGGCGGCCTTGAGGTCGAACAACCCGCCGAAACCGCCGATCTCGGCATCCGCACCCGGCCGGCGGGTGGCGCGCACCAGCGGCCTGATGGTGTCGACCATGGCGTTCCCGGCGTCGATGTCGACACCGGCCTGCGCGTAGGTCAGTCCGTTCTGCTTCTCGGCCGTCATCCGCAGCGAGCCCTTCATCCGATCGTCAGCGACCTCTAACCAGTCCTGCCCGTCTT
Organism: Methylobacterium sp. Leaf466; assembly: GCF_001425565.1. Lineage (NCBI taxonomy): Bacteria > Pseudomonadati > Pseudomonadota > Alphaproteobacteria > Hyphomicrobiales > Methylobacteriaceae > Methylobacterium > Methylobacterium sp. Leaf466. The sequence continues at coordinate 39,046 of NZ_LMRC01000009.1, forward strand.
CGCGAGTCCGGGAGCCAAGCGTTCCGACAACCATTGCGCGCGAGGCAAGGGACGGCCTAATCCCCTGGCGAGACCGCCTTGACCGGGCCGGACCCGATTCCCACTGTCGACAGCGACGACGAACCCGAGAAGGACGGCCGATGCGCGGCAGGACGATGATCGCAACGGCGGGCCTGGTGGTCTTCGTCGTGCTCTTCTACCTCCTCAAGGACGTGATCCTGCCCTTCGCCGCCGGGCTGGCGCTCGCCTATCTCCTCGATCCCCTGGCCGACCGCCTGGAGCGCCTCGGGCTCGGGCGCCTGAGCGCCTCGCTGCTCATCCTGGCGCTGTTCGCGGTGGCGCTGGTCCTGGTGGTGCTCATCGTCGGGCCGCTGGTGGCCAAGCAGGTCTCGGCCCTGGTCGCGACCCTGCCGGGCATGGCCTCGAAGCTGCAGGGCCTCATCGTCGAGCGGGCCGGCCCGCTGCTGGAACGGATCGGCGGCCCGGGCATCTTGAGCGACCTGCAATCCTCGGCCGGGACTTTGGTGGGGCAGGGGGGAAGCTGGGGCCTCTCGGTGCTGAGCTCGCTCTGGACCGGGAGCCAGGCGCTGGTCTCCATCGTCTCGCTCCTGTTCATCACCCCGGTGGTGGCCTTCTACATCCTGCTCGACTGGGACCGGATGGTCGCCAAGGTCGACGCCTGGGTACCGCCACGCCATCGCCCGGTGGTGCGCCGCCTCGGGCGCGAGATGGACGGGGCCGTCACCGGCTTCCTGCGCGGGCAGACGCTGGTCTGCCTCATCCTCGGCACCTTCTACGCCGTCGGCCTGTTCATGGTGGGCGTGAACTTCGGCATCCTGATCGGGCTCATCGCGGGCTTCCTCACCTTCATCCCCTACGTCGGCACCATCGTCGGCTTCCTGCTCTCGGTGGGCGTCGCCCTGGTGCAGTTCTGGCCGGATTCCGACTGGCTGCGCATCGGGCTGACGGTGGCGGTGTTCGCGGTCGGGCAGTTCCTCGAGGGCAACGTCATCTCGCCCAAGCTCGTGGGGGACTCGGTGGGCCTGCACCCGGTCTGGCTGATGTTCGCGCTGCTGGCGTTCGGGTCGCTGTTCGGGTTCATCGGCCTGCTCATCGCGGTGCCGGTGGCCGCCTCGATCGGCGTCCTGGTGCGCTATGCGCTCGAACGCTACCTCGCCAGCCCGCTCCACCAGGCGCCGGATCCGGCGGCCCCGGCCTTCCCGAAGGGGCCCTGAGCCCGCCATGGACCGCCCGCGCCGCGACACCGCCCCCCCGAGGCAGCTGGCCTTCGACCTGCCCCTCGACCCGCGCTACGGGCGCGAGGACTTCCTGGTCGGGCCGGCCAACGAGACCGCCTACGGCCTGATCGAAGCGTGGCCCGAATGGCCCGACACGGTGTTCCTGCTCACGGGGCCGCCCGGCAGCGGCAAGAGCCACCTCGCCTCGATCTGGGCGACGCGGGCCCATGCCTGGACCGTGGCGGCGGCCGCGCTGACGGGGGAGGGGGTGCCCCATCTCGTCTCGAACGGCGCCCTCGTGGTCGAGGACGTCGACCGGCTCCAGGGGGGCGACGAGGCCGCCCTGTTCCACCTCCTCAACCTCGCCCGCGAGCACCGGACCGCGATCCTGCTCACGGCGGCCAAGCCCGTGGAGGTGATCGGCCTGGCGACCGCCGACCTGCGCTCGCGCCTGCGCCTGGCACCCGGCGCCACCATCCTGCCGCCGGACGAGGCGCTGCTGCGGGCGGTCATCGTCAAACTGTTCGTCGACCGACAGCTCGTGGTCGACCTCAGCGTGGTCGAGGCGCTGGTGCTGCGCATCGACCGCTCCCTGGCCCTGGCCCGCGAGGTCGTGGCCGAACTCGACCGCGACGCGCTCGGCCGCGGCCGGCGCATCACCCGGCCGCTGGCGCTGGCCGTCCTCGCCAGGCTCGGCCTCGGTTCGGAGGGGGACGAGTAGAGGCCGGCCCGGGCGGTGTCATGGAACCGTCACAAACGCGGGCCGACCGCATGCTAGGGACCCGTTCGTGGTCGACGAGAAGGAGATGTGCCGTTGTCGGAGAGGGAAGCGGACAGGATGAGCCCGGATGCCGAGGTCGGCGACGCCGAGACGACGCGGCCCCCCGCCACCCCGGGCAAGCCGCCCGCTCCCAGGCCCGCGGCCGCCAAACCCGCCGCATCCAGATCCACCGCGTCCAAATCCACCGCATCCGGGCCCGCGTCGTCCCCCAGGGCAGCGACCTCCAAACCGGCGTCGTCCCTGCCCGTGAAGGCGCCATCCCCGCCGGAGCCCGCCTCCGCCGATGACGCCATGCCGGCGCGCGCCGAGGCGGCGGCGATCGTCGCCGCGGCGGGCAAGAATCCGGAGGAGGAGCGCGAGCTGCGCGCCGCCGTGGTCGAGGCCGGCCGCGCCCTGCGCCGGATGCCGGAGCGGTTCGTGAACCGCGAGATCTCGTGGCTGCAGTTCAACCACCGGGTGCTGGAGGAGGCCTCGAACCCCAACCACCCCCTGCTCGAACAGCTTCGCTTCCTCTCGATCTCGGCCAACAACCTCGACGAATTCTTCATGGTGCGGGTCGCCGGCCTGCACGATCAGGTCCGCGCCGGCCTCGTGGTGCCCTCGCAGGACGGGCTCACCCCGACCGAGCAGCTCGCCCGCATCGGCACCGAGGTCTCGCGCCTCGCCCTCGAGCAGCAGCAGCGCTGGCGCGAATTGCGCAAGGACCTGCACGGGGTCGGCGTCGACCTCGTCGAGCCGGCCGACCTCAGCCAGGACCATGCCGCCTGGCTGCAGGACTACTTCCTCAACCACGTCCTGCCGGTGCTGACGCCGCTGGCCATCGACCCGGCCCACCCCTTCCCGTTCATCCCCAACCTCGGCTCCACCATCGCCCTGATGCTGGTGCGCCCGCGCGACGGGCGGACCCTGCGCGCGCTGATCCGCCTGCCCTCGGTGGTCGAGCGGTTCGTGCGCCTGCCCGACGTGGGCGGGGACGCCATGGCCCGGTTCATCGCCATCGAGCAGGTGATCGTGCTGTTCACCGGGCGGCTCTTCCCCGGCTACTTCGTGAAGGGGCAGGGCGCCTTCCGGGTGATCCGCGACTCCGACCTCGAGATCGAGGAGGAGGCCGAAGACCTCGTCCTGCATTTCGAGACCGCCCTCAAGCAGCGTCGCCGCGGCGTCGTCATCCGCCTCGAGATCGAGGCCGGGATGCCGGAGGACCTGCGCGGCTTCGTCGCCGACGAACTCGAGATCGGCCCCGACGCGGTCTTCCTCGTGGAGGGGATGCTGGCCCTCAACGAGCTGTCGCAGATCGTCGGCATCGACCGGCCCGACCTCAAGTTCAAGCCCTACAACCCGCGCTTTCCCGAGCGCATCCGCGAGAGCGGCGGCGACGTCTTCGCGGCGATCCGCCAGAAGGACTTCATCGTCCACCACCCCTACGAATCGTTCGATTCGGTGGTGCAGTTCCTCGCCCAGGCCGCCCGCGACCCGCATGTGGTGGCGATCAAGCAGACCCTCTACCGCACCTCCTCGAACTCGCCGATCGTGGCAGCACTCGCCGAGGCCGCCGAGGCCGGCAAGTCGGTCACCGCGCTCGTGGAGCTGAAGGCCCGTTTCGACGAGGAGGCCAACATCCGCTGGGCGCGCGACCTCGAGAAGGCCGGCGCGCAGGTGGTGTTCGGCTTCATCGAGCTCAAGACCCACGCCAAGCTCTCGATGGTGGTGCGCCGCGAGGGCGACAGGCTCGTGAGCTACTGCCACGTCGGCACCGGCAACTACCATCCGATCACGGCCCGGGTTTACACCGACCTGTCGTTCTTCACGGCCGACCCGGCGGTGGGCCGCGACGTGGCGCGGCTGTTCAACTTCATCACCGGCTACGCCGAGCCCGCCGAACTCGAGAAGATGTCGGTCTCGCCCCTCACCCTCAAGGCGAAGCTCCTCGACAGCATCGAGCAGGAGATCGGCCACGCCAAGGCCGGGCGCCCGGCCGCGATCTGGCTGAAGTGCAACTCGCTGGTCGACCAGCAGATCATCGACGCCCTCTACGACGCCTCGGAAGCCGGCGTGCCGATCGACTGCATCATCCGCGGGATCTGCTGCCTCCGGCCCGGCGTCCCCGGCCTGTCGGAGACGATCCGCGTCAAGTCCATCGTCGGGCGCTTCCTGGAGCACGGCCGCGTCTACGCCTTCGGCAACGGCTACGGCCTGCCCCACCCCAAGGCCACCGTCTCCATCTCCTCGGCCGACCTCATGAGCCGCAACCTCGACCGCCGGGTCGAGGCGCTGCTGCCGATCACCAATCCGACGGTGCACCAGCAGGTGCTCGACCAGATCATGCTCGCCAACCTCCTCGACAACCGCCAGAGCTGGCGTGTACTGGCGTCGGGTGCGAGCGAGCGGATCCAGCCCTCCGACGGCGAGGAGCCGTTTAACGCGCACAAGTACTTCATGACGAACCCGAGCCTGTCCGGGCGCGGCAAGTCGTCGAAGAAATCGAGTCCGCGTGCGCTGAGCCGGCGAGCCCAGCGTTCCTGAAGGACCCGGCATGGGACAGGCACCGGGCATGAAACAGGCAGTCGGCACGACGGTCGGCCCGCCCCGCGATCCCCTCGCGATCATCGACATCGGCTCGAACTCGGTGCGGCTCGTCGCCTACGACCGCCTGAGCCGGGCACCGACCCCGCTCTACAACGAGAAGGTGCTGTGCGGGCTGGGCCGCAACGTGCTCACCACCGGCCGGCTCAACGAGGAGGCGGTCAGGCGGGCGCTCGCGGCCCTGGCCCGGTTCCGGATGCTGTGCGCGGTCATGGAGATCGAGCGGGTCTTCGTCCTGGCCACCGCGGCGGCGCGCGACGCCGAGAACGGGCCGGACTTCCTGGCGGCGGCCGAGGCCGCCTGCGGCCACCCGATCGAGCTCCTCTCGGGGCGGCGCGAGGCGGAACTCTCGGCGCTCGGGGTCGTCTCGGGCTTCCATGCCCCGGACGGGGTGGTGGGGGATCTCGGCGGCGGCTCGCTGGAACTCGTCGACGTGCGCGGCGCGGAGGTGGGGCAGGGGGTGACGATGCCGCTGGGCGGCCTCGCCCTGCAGGACCTCACCGGCGGCTCGCCCAAGAAGGCCCAGAAGATCGTCCGCGAGCACCTCAAGAAGGCCGCTCCCCAGCTCGAGACCCTGCGCGGGCGCAGCTTCTACGCGGTGGGCGGCACCTGGCGGGCCCTGGCCCGCCTGCACCAGGCCGCCCGCGCCTATCCGCTCCACGTCATGCACGGCTACACGGTGGAGCCCTCGGACGAACTCAACTTCCTCGAAGTGGTGGAGCGGGTCGACGCGGCCCTGCTCGCCGACGTCGAGAGCGTCTCGGAGGCCCGCCGCCCGCTCCTGGCCTATGGCGCGGTGGTGCTGGAGGAGATCCTGCGCCTGGGCCGCCCGCGCGAAGTGGCGATTTCGGCCAGCGGCGTGCGCGAGGGCCTGCTCTACGAACTCCTCGACCGCGAAACCCGGGCCGCCGATCCGCTCCTGGCCGCGGCGGCCGAGCTGAACGCCCTGCGCGCCCGCTCGCCGGGCCACGCCACCGACCTCATCGCCTGGACCGATCGCTTCGTTGCCGAACTCGACGGCCCCGAGACGGCGGACGAGCGCCGCCTGCGCCACGCCGCCTGCCTGTTGTCCGACATCGGCTGGCGGGCGCATCCCGACTATCGCGGCGGGCACAGCATCGACGTGATCACCCAGGCGCCCTTCGTCGGCATCGACCACCCGGGCCGCGCCTACCTGGCGCTCGCCGTCTACTTCCGGCACGAGGGCGTCGCCCCCGAGAAGGCGAGCCCGATCCTGCGCAACCTCGCCGGCCCGCGCCTGTTCGAGCGCGCCCGCCTCGTCGGCGGCCTGCTGCGGGTGGCCTTCCCGACCTCGGCGGGCATGGCGGCGATCCTGCCGCGCCTGCCCGTCGGCATCGCCGAGGGCCGCGTCGTGCTCACCGTGCCCTCCGACTGGCGATCCCTCGCCGGGGACCGCGTCCTCAACCGCGTGCGCGGACTGGGACGGGTGGTCGGCCTCGACGGCCGGGTCGAGGTGGTGTGATACGGTTTCCGCTCGATTCGAGCGGGAACCGTATCGCCGAGCCCGCGCGGCGCCTGAGCGAAGCCGACATCCGCATTGCGAAGCCATCGAACGGATTATGTAAGAGTGGCCGACCCATCCCGGCGGCGCCGGTCCCGCCGCCCGATCAGACCTGGACCTGACCGGCCGTCGAGACCTGCTTCCAGGGCAGGATACGGCGCTCGGCGAAGTCGATGACGTGGTAGAGCAGGAAGCCCACGAACATCAGGACGAACAGCCCGACCCAGACAGAATTGAGGTCGTAGAGGCTGGAGGCGTTGTAGATCATGTGCCCGAGCCCGCGCTGGGACGAGATGAACTCGCCGACCACGGCGCCCACCAGCGCGAAGCCGATGTTGATGCGGAACATCCCGATCATCGCCGGCAGGGTCGAGGGCACGATCACGCTCTTGAAGATGCGGTGCTTCGAGGCGCCCATCGACGCGAGGAGCGCCTGCAGGTCCGGGTCGGCGTCCCGCGCCGCCTGGTAGGCGGCGATGAGGGCGACGAGGGCGGTGAGCGACACCGCCAGCGCCACCTTCGAGACGAAGCCGGTGCCGAACCACAGGATCACGATCGGGGCGAGGGCGATCTTGGGCACCGAGTTGATGGCGACGATGAACGGCTCGACGAGGCGCGCCACGAAGGCCGAGTACCACAGCCCGAGCCCGGCGGCGGAGCCGAGGACGGTGCCGATGACGAACCCGAGGATCGCCTCGATCAGCGTGTACCAGGTGTCGACGAACAGGCTGCCGTCCATGACGGCACGCACGAACACCCGCCAGATGCCGGAGGGAGCGCCGACCAGGAAGTCGCTGACCCAGCCCGCCCGCACCCCCAGCTCCCAGGCGCCGAAGAACGCCATCACCGCCGTGAACTGGATGAGGGCGCGCCCGGCCTGCGTGTCGGCGGCCAGCGCGAGGGCGCCGGGCCGGCGGGAGCGGGCGGGGGAAGGAGGAGGGGCCGCCTCGATCGATCGCGTCGTCATCAGGCGACCTTCGCGTGTGAGCGGGCCCGGGGAAGGGTCTGGGCCCGGGGACGGGTCTGGATGTCGAGTTCCCCGCACAGGGCGTGGAAGTATTCCGAGAAGCGTGGATCGGAGCGGGCGCCGATCGGCGAGCGGTCGGCGATGGCGATGTCGTGGACGGCCTTGACCGTGGCCGGGCGGTTGCCGAGCACCACCACGCGCTTGGACAGCGCCACCGCCTCGTCGATGTCGTGGGTCACGAGCACCACGGTCTTGTCGTAGGTCTCCACCGCGTCGAGCAGCACGCCTTCGAGGTAGAGCCGGGTCTGGTAGTCGAGCGCCGAGAACGGCTCGTCGAGGAGCAGGATGTCGGGGTCCATGATCAGGGTCCGGATCAGCGCCGTTCGCTGGCGCATGCCCCCCGACAGGGTCTTGGGGTAGGCGTTCTCGAATCCCGAAAGGCCGAAGGTGGAGAGGTACTCGCGGGCGGTGTCCAGCGCCTGGGCCGGGTCGACGCCCTTCATCTCGAGGCCGAGCATCACGTTCTGCAGGACCGTGCGCCAGGGAAACAGCAGGTCCTTCTGCATCATGTAGCCGACCCGGCCGCGCAGGCCCGGCACGACCTCGCCCCGGTAGCGGATGGTGCCGCCGTCGGGGTCGAGGAGGCCGGCGATGATGTTGAACACCGTGGTCTTGCCGCAGCCGCTCGGGCCGATGATGCTGACGAAGTCGCGCTCGTAGATATCGAAGCTCAGGCCGTCGAGGACCGGGACCGGGCCGGTTTTACTGGGAAAGGCCTTGCGGATTCCGCGCAGGCCGAGCTGCACCGTCTGCGCCGTCATGAAGCCTCCATCGCCGTGCGCATCGCCCAGCAATGTTCGGGCCAAAGTGCATGCAGAACCGAAGGCGAGGCCTCGCAGCGCCGATCAGGCGACGCGGCTGCGGCGGGCCGGATGGCCGGCGGATGCGTCGGTCCGGAAGGTGTTCCGGCCGGCCGCCTTGGCGGCGTAGAGGGCGGCATCGGCCCTGGCGAACAGGGTGGCGGGGGCCGCGGCGTCGTGCCAGGCGACGCCCACGGATGCGCCGAGGGACGCGCCAAGCGGCAGGCCGTGGTCCTCGCCCTCCGCCGGGCGGCGCAGGGCCGCGACGATACGGCCGGCGAGGTCTTCGGCGATTGTCGGGTCATCCGTACCGAGGAGCACGCCGAACTCGTCGCCGCCGATGCGCGCCACGAGCTCGGCGCGATCGCAGACCGTGCGCAGGCGGGCGGCCGCCCGGCGCAGGCAGGCGTCGCCCGCCAGGTGCCCGAGGGTGTCGTTGACCGCCTTGAACCCGTCGAGGTCGACGAGGAGGAGGGCGGCCCCGCAGCCCTCCTCCTCGACCGCGGCGAGCCGCGCCTGGAAGCTGGTGCGGTTGGCGAGCCCGGTCATGTCGTCGAAGGCGGCGAGGTAGCGGGTCCGGTCGAACAGGGCCTTCTCCTCGGTGATGTCCTGCTTCATCCCGAAGATGCGGGTGGGGACCCCGTCCTCGCATTCCACCGTGGCGGTGATCCTGATCCAGCGCCGGTTGCCCAGGCCGGTGACGATCTCCGCATCGAGGGTGAACCCGCGGGCCTCGCCGATGGCGCGGGCGCGGATCGTGTCGAGGGCCTTTCGCGAGTCCGGCGCGTAGAGGGCCAGGGTCGCCGCCCGGTCGAGGACCGAGCCGCGGGGGAGGTCGAAGAGGTCGTAGACGACGTCGGTCCAGGTCAGGTGTTCGCCGTCGAGGGTGCATTCCCACACCCCGATCCGGGCCGCCTCCGAGGCCCGCGCGAAGATCTTTTGGGCATGGGCGAGGGCGGCCGACTGCCGGGCGAAGGCGGCCTTCAGCCGTTCCAGTTCCGCCGTGTCGTCGTCTTCGCCCAGGTCGATCACCGCTTGCGCGTCGTCGGGTGCCGGGTCGTCGCGCATGCAGAGCATCGTCCGCCATCGTCGCCGTTCGATCAAGGCGTCTATCATGGGGCAAGGTCGATTAAGAGACCTTCACGGGATGGCCCGATGCCGACGCTCCGGGCGTGTTGTGCTACCGCCGGGGACGCCACCAGGAACCGATCCGATGACGATGAAGACGACGTTCGTGGTCCAGACCTTCGTGATCAAGCGCAAGCGCCTGGTGCCCGGAGACCGCGAGGTCGCGCCCACCGAGAGCGGCGCGTTGAAGAAGGCCGAGGCGATGGCCGGCCGGATGCCGGGCACGGCCGCCCTCAAGGTGGTGGCCGACGACGAGACCGGGGAACTCGAAGGGGTGACCATCCTCGGCCGCTTCGGCGAGATCCCGGAGGATTTCGCCGAGAGCCTGCAGGGCGGTTGAGATCCCGAGCCGCGGGACAACGGGCGACGTTGACCCGCCGGTCGGTGGTATTATGCATGCAGTCATAGGCCGCGACGAAGACGGCGACGGGGCGGGACAGGGACGGGACACCATGGCGACAACGGCCGAGCCGGCGACGGGTCCCGAAGCGATGGGCGCCGGGACGACGAGCCCGCGGGCGGCGCGGCGGCAGGGTGCCGGCCTGGCCCGCCGCCTGGCCGAGGCGCTCCGGGGAGAGGCACGCTTCGACGCCTTCACCCGCGGTCGCTACGCCACCGACGCCTCGATCTACCAGATCGTGCCGACCGGCGTGGTCTTCCCGAAATCGGCCGCCGACATCGCCGCGACGCTCGCCATCGCCGCCGAGCACGGCGTGCCCGTGATCCTGCGCGGCGGCGGCACCTCGCAGAACGGCCAGCCGATCGGGCGCGGCCTCGTGGTGGATTGCTCGCGCCACCTCGACGGCATCCTCGCCTACGATCCGCAGGGCGGCACCGTCACGGTTGAGCCCGGCATGGTGCTGGAGCGCCTCAACGCCCGGGTGAAGGCGGACGGCTGGTTCTTTCCCGTCGAGCCCTCGACGGCCAGCCGCTGCACCATCGGCGGCATGGCCGGCAACAACTCCTGCGGCGCCCGCTCGCTGCGCTTCGGCAAGATGAGCGACAACGTCCTGGCGATGGAGGCGCTGTTCCACGACGGCGAGGCGTTCGGCTTTTCGCTGACGGGAAACGAGGCCACCGGCGTGTCGGGCTCGGCGCGGGCAAAGGATCTCGCGCGCCGCATGGTTTCCCTGGCGGAATCGGAGCGGGACGAAATCCTGGCGATGTACCCGCGCGTGCAGCGGCGGGTCGGCGGCTACAACCTCGACGCCCTGATCGAGCCGCGCCCGAACCTCGCCCATCTGCTGGTCGGCTCGGAGGGGACGCTGGCAGCCACCACCTCGGTGACGCTCAAGCTCTCGCGCCTGCCGACCCACCGGGTGATGGGGGTGTGCCACTTCCCCTCGTTCCGTTCCGCGATGGAGACCACGAAGGCGATCGTCGACCTGAACCCGGTCGCGGTCGAACTCGTGGACAACAACGTCCTGGTGCTGGGCGCCGACATCCCGCTGTTCCGCACCACGCTCGCCGACATCACGCGGGGCCGGCCGAACTGCCTGCTCCTCACGGAGTTCGCCGGCGAGGACCGCGACGCGCTGCTGGCCGACCTCAGGCGCCTCGACGCCTGCATGGCCGACCACGGATTCCCCGACGCGGTGGTCGAGGTGCCCGAGCCTGTGCGCCAGCGCTCGGTCTGGGAGGTACGCGAGGCCTGCCTCAACATCATGATGTCGACCAAGGGCGACGCCAAGCCGGTGTCCTTCATCGAGGATTGCGCGGTGCCGCTCGAGCACCTGGCCGACTACACCGACGCCGTCACCGACGTGTTCACCCGGCACGGCACCCGCGGCACCTGGTACGCCCACGCCTCGGTCGGCTGCCTGCACGTGCGCCCGATCCTCGACATGAAGCAGGGCGGGGACGTCGCCAAGATGCGCTCCATCGCGGAGGAGGCCTCCGCCCTGGTGCGCCGCTTCAAGGGCTCGTACTCGGGCGAGCACGGCGACGGCATCTCGCGCTCGGAATACGTGGAGCCGCTGTTCGGCGCCCGCCTCACCCGCGCCTTCGAGGCGGTCAAGGACGGCTTCGACCCGGACAACCGGCTCAACCCGGGCAAGATCGTGCGGCCCCTGCGGATGGACGACCGCTCGCTGATGCGCTTCGCGCCGGGCTACGCCGTCACCGCGCCGGCGGCGACGGCACTCGATTGGTCGGACTGGGGCGGCCTCGGCGGGGCGGTCGAGATGTGCAACAACAACGGCACCTGCCGCAAGCTCGCGGGCGGGGCGATGTGCCCGTCCTACCGGGCGACGCGGGAGGAGCAGCACCTCACCCGCGGCCGGGCGAACTCGTTGCGGCTCGCGATCTCCGGACAGCTCGGGGCCGACGCCTTCACATCCCCCGAGATGAAGCGCACGATGGACCTGTGCGTTTCGTGCAAGGCCTGCCGCCGGGAATGCCCCACCGGCGTCGACATGGCGAAGATGAAGGTCGAGTTCCTCCACCACTACCACGCCCGCCACGGCCTGCCCCTGAAGGAGCGGCTGGTGGCCGAACTGCCGCGTTATGCCAAGCTGGCGGCGAAACTCGCCCCGCTCCTCAACCTGCGCGACCGGGTGCCCGCCCTGGCGCGGCTGTCGGAAAGGGTCGCGGGGCTCTCGGCCCGGCGGACCCTGCCGGCCTGGCGCCGGCCCTGGGCGGAGACGGGCGAGCCGGCCCACCCCTCCGACGTCACGGGCACGTTTCGCGACATCGTCCTGTTCGGCGACACCTTCAACCGCGCCTTCGAGCGCGAGAACCTGGAGGCGGCCGAGCGCGTCCTGGTCGCCGCCGGCTACCGCCTCCACCGGGTTTTCCCGCACACGGGCCGGCGACCCTTGTGCTGCGGGCGGACCTATCTCGCCTCCGGCCAGACCGACCGGGCGCGGGAGGAGGCGCGCCGCACCCTCGACGCGCTGCTGCCCTACGTTCGGGCCGGCGCCCGCGTCGTCGGGCTGGAGCCCTCCTGCCTGCTGACGTTCCGCGACGAGTTCGCCGCCCTGCTGCCCGGCGAGGAGGCCACGGCCCTGGCCGGTGCCAGCCTCCTGTTCGAGGAACTGCTGGCCGCCGACCTCGCGGCCGGGCGGATCGCGCTGCCGCTGGCCGACCAGGGCGGGCGCGTCGCGCATCTCCACGGCCACTGCCACCAGAAGGCCTTCGACGCGATGGGGGCGGTGGAAACGGTCCTGCGGCAGGTGCCGGGCCTCGAGGTCAAGGTGATCGAGTCGAGCTGCTGCGGCATGGCCGGCGCCTTCGGCTACGGGGCCGACACCATCGACGTCTCGCTGGCCATGGCCGAGCTGTCGCTGTTCCCGGCGCTGCGCAAGGCCGGTCCCGACGATTGGGTCGTCGCCGACGGCACCAGTTGCCGGCATCAGATCCACGATGGGCTCGGGATCACCGCGCAGCATGTGGCGCGGGTGTTGGATGGGGCGTTGGTAACGGGTGGGCGGCCGCGGTAGCGGCACACGCCCGTCGTGTTCAGGTCGACACGTTATGAAGTGCGGTGTTTGAGCAGAAGCTGCACGGCGAAGGCTATGGCATCCTTCGTAGAGACCGATTTCAATGCCGTGATCCCACCCTCGGCAGAAGCGATGGCAGCGAGAGGTAGTGGGTCAATTTGAAAAACGTTTTGCTAGGTTGTCGCGATTGGCCATTTATGCCTATCTACGCAACGACCTGTTTCGGAGCAGAAAAACAATGAATGATGAAACACCGGTTCCCCGCCCGAAGCCGCGCCGCAGGACTAAAAAAGCCCTAGTTCGTAAAGACGTTTTGATCAAAAAATACGTTGCTGACGGTCTTAATGAGGAGGAGGCAGAGGTTAGAGCCCATGCTGAAATGAGAGATAATCCACGCGGCGATTGGAGAGAAGGGTAATCTTAGGCACTTTCCAACTGCTCATTGACCAGTGGGGCGAGATATTCTTCAACAGCCGTAAAATCTAGATCGCCTTCATCCCATGCTTCATCTGCGAATTTTAGGGCTTTTTCGTATCCGTCTCGATTCTCCCTAATTAGTTCAGGAAGTATTTTTTTTCCTGGAAGCAGAGTCCCAGTACGCACACACAGTAAGTAGTAGCAAACAGCTCTTGCTGTTCTACCATTTCCTTCAACGAAGGGGTGTATCCAATTCAGCCGCCATAATCCGTAGGCTGCAAGCTCTGTCGGCTCCCATACGTACCAATTTTCCTGAACGTTAGCTATGAATCTATCCATAGCATCAGGAACTTCGTTAAAGTGAGGCGGTTTATGGTCGCCTACATAGATCGGTTATTTTCTAAACCTTCCACCAAAGGAAGATATATTTACAACTGCAATATGGTTAAGTGCCCAAAGCAAATATTTGTCAAAAGCAACCGGACCCTGCTTAATTCCAATCTCAATGCAATTAGTCATTAAATCATATTGTCGAATCAAGTTCTGCTCTTGTACGCGATCGTACAATTCTTGATCTTGGTTTTCGAGAACCAGCATAATATTTACGCCCGGCGCAGAACGCCGGGCGCCTCTCTAGGTTACGGGCTGCGGGTCAGACAATCTAATACGCTTGGTCGCACTCGTTGCAGATGCTTTGGTGATGCGAGAATTACGAGGAGCATTGCCATAGGCAAAGCTTGCCCTCTGCTCCTGCATCTGCTCCTCGGTCAGCACTATCGTTTTTGCCCGCTCCAGCCGCTCTTTCAGTTCTGGTCGTGCCGGCGCCCGATTGAGGGCTGCCTTCCGTTCTGCCATTCTAATCCTCCTTGGACGGGCGCGAGGGTACGCCATTGATCGCCACATAAATATGGAGACTCAGACACGGTACGCCTAGCGGGTCGCGTTCTCCAGAGGATAAATGACTCGCAGTCAGATCACTGTCTCATTTTTGGCTCTGTAGGAGCCTCGCCTCCCCGGCTTCTCATCCGTCGCTTCAACTAGCGTCACGATCTCACGGATATCCCCAAGCCGATTCGATACGCCAGCCGCCATTGCAGGGCTCAGCCGCAGCTTCGCGTGAAAGCAGACGAAATTGTAGTACATCAAGTGGAAGGCCACGGCGTAGGCGTGGCTCTCGCCCTTCTTGGAGCATGTGCGCCAACGACGAGCCATCGTCGCAACCGGCGCCTCACCCCACCGTCTCGCGCACCACGCCCCGCGCCAAAAACCCCTCGATCTCCGCTTCGTCGTACCCGACCCCCCGCAGGATCGCGCGGCTGTGCTCCCCCAGCAGCGGTGCGGCCCCCTGCACCCGCCCGGGCGTGCCCGAAAACTTCACCGGCAGTCCCAACGTCCGCATCGGCCCGATGCGGGTGTGGTCGACCTCCACCACCATCTCGCGGGCGAGCGCCTGGGGGTCGCGGTGCATGGCGAGCACGTCGAGGACCGGGCCGGCCGGGACGCCGCCGTCCTCCAGGCGAGCGAGCCACGTCGCGGACGATTCCCGGCGAAACCGCGGGGCCAGCACCGCGGCCAGTGCCTTGCGGTTTTCCATCCGCTCGGCGTTGCGGGCAAAGCGCGGATCGTGGCCGAGATCGGCGGCACCCAGCACCTCGAGGAGGCGCAGCCAGTTGGTCTGGTTGGCCGCCCCGACCGTGATCCAGCCGTCGGCGGTCTGGAACGCCTCGTAGGGGGCGTTGAGCGGGTGGGCCGAGCCCATCGGGCCGGGCGCGATGCCGGTGGCCATGGCGATGGCCGATTGCCAGTAGGTCAGGGTGATGCCTGCCTCGAACAGGGAGGTGTCCACCGCCTGGCCCTCGCCGGTCCTGAGGCGGTGGGTGTAGGCGGCCAGCACCCCCATCGCCGCCAGGATGCCGGCGGTGACGTCGGTGACGGGCGGGCCGCACTTCATCGGCGCCTCGCCGGGTCCCGCGCCGGTGATGCTCATGAGCCCGCTCATGCCCTGCGCCACGAGGTCGAAGCCGGGCCGCTCGGCATAGGGGCCGGTGCGCCCGAAGCCCGAGAGGGCGCAGTAGATCAGGGCGGGGTAGGCGGCCTTGAGGGTGTCGTAGCCGAGGCCGAGGCGCTCCATGGTGCCGGCGCGGTAGTTCTCGATCAGCACGTCGGCCCCGGCCAGCAGCCGGTGCAGGATCGCCCGGCCCTCCGGGCTCTTGAGGTCGAGCGCCATGCCGCGCTTGCCCCGGTTCATCATCATGTAGGCGGCGCTCTCGCCCTCCAGGGACGGCGGCACCGAACGGCGGGTGTCGTCGCCGCCCTCGATCTTCTCGACCTTGATCACCGTGGCGCCCATGTCGGCGAGCATCAGGCCGCAGACCGGGCCGGCCATGATGTGGGCGAGTTCGATCACCGTGAGGCCGCGCAAGGGGCCGTGAGGCTCGTCGGAGGTGGTGTGCATGGAATCCCGCCCTGGCGTTTTTCCCATCATCGGCGAGCCGGCGCGGGAAGGCCACAGGAGCGGTCGTGATCGAGAAAACCCACTGTTGCCAAACGGCCCCGAAACTTCATACCCTGGTATACAAGGCGGGGCCGCCAAGAGCACCGCCGGAGGACAACGCCATGCAATCCATCGTGAAGGCCGCCCTGGCGGCCACGCTGCTGCCCGTCGGCCCGGCCCTGGCCTGGGAGCCGACCAAGCCCATCGAGATCATCGTGCCCTTCCCGCCCGGCGGCTCGTCCGACCAGATGGCGCGCACGATCCAGGGTGCGATCCAGAAGAACAACCTCGTCTCCCAGCCGATCATCATCGTCAACAAGCCGGCCGCGGCGGGCGGCGAGGCGATGCTCGACATCCAGAAGTCGGCCGGCGACCCCCACAAGCTCATCACCACCTCGAGCGGCATCTACATGACGCCGCTGGCCACCAAGCTGCCGGTGAGCTGGAAGAACTTCACCCCGGTCGCGATGATGGCGCAGGACGCCTTCCTGCTCTGGGTGAACGCGAGCACCCCCTACAAGACCGCGGGCGACTTCGTCGCCGCCGCCAAGGCCGCCAATCCGCCCCTGAAGACCGGCGGCAACGGCTCGAAGCGCGAGGACCACCTCATCTCCGTGACGATGGAGCAGGCGGCCGGCATCAAGATCACCTACATTCCCTACCAGGGCGGGGGACCTTCCTCCGTGCAGCTCGCCGGCGGCCACATCGACGCCAACATGAACAACCCGGCCGAGGAGATCGCCAACTGGCGCTCGGGCGCGGTCAAGCCGCTGTGCGTGTTCTCCGACAAGCCGCTGGGCTACACCCAGAAGATCACCGCCGACATGTCCTGGGCCGACGTGCCCACCTGCGTCTCGCAGGGCCTCGACGTGAACTACCAGATGCTGCGCGGCATGTTCATGCCCGGCAAGGTGACGCCCGAGCAGCAGGCCTTCTACGTGAACCTCTTCAAGAAGGTCACCGAGACGGCCGACTGGAAGGCCTACGTCGAGCGCAACGCCCTGGTGCCCGACTTCCGCTCCGGCGACGCGTTCGTCTCGTTCCTCACCACCGACGAGCAGAAGCACAAGGACCTGATGGGCAAGGCCGGGTTCATCGGCACCAACTGAGGGCGGCCGCCGGGTGAGCACTCCGGCGCGTTCGCGCTGACCCCTCGGTCCCTTTCCCTCGCGGGGAGGGACCGAGGGTGGGAGTGGCCGGGCGACCCTCCTCCGGGGACAAGCGGAACCGCCCCCACTATCGACTCCTCCCCGCACCCGGGTCGGGCCTGCCCGACCCGGACCCCCGGGGTGCATCTCTCGGGCAGGCCCGAGAGATGCGGGGGACGAGAGGTGCGCGCCGAACGAACGATCAGGATGAACGGATGACCGAGACGTCCCAAACGGCCACCGAGCCCGGCCTGTCGCGCCGGATGGTGGAGATCCTCGTCGCCCTCGTCCTGATGGGGCTGGCGGGGCTGGTGCTGTGGGATTCCTACGAGCGCGGCGCGGGCTGGGACGCCGGGCCCCAGAACGGGTTCTTCCCCGCCCGCGTCGGCTGGATCCTGCTGATCGCCGCCGCTGCCGCCCTGGTGAGCGCGGTGCGGCGCGAGGACAGCGTGTTCGTCACCTACGGCCAGCTGCGCATGGTCGGCTCGGTGTTCGCGCCGCTGTTCCTCTACGTACTCGCCATCGAGTTCGTCGGCATCTACACCGCCTCGGCCCTGTTCATGGCGGTGTTCATGGTGATGCTCGGCGAGTTCCGCTGGTGGCAGACGCTGCTGGCGGTGGTCGCCGTGCCGCTCGTGGCGTTCTGGGTCTTCGAGATTCAATTCCGGCTGTCCCTGCCCAAGGGTCCGGTCGAGGCGATGCTCGGCTTCTAATCTCAACCAAGAAAAGTCCGAGGAACCGCCATGGACGATCTCCACCAGCTCATGTTGGGCTTCCAGGTCGCCTTGTCCTGGACCAACGTCATGTTCATGATCGTCGGCGTGCTGCTCGGCATCGTGGTCGGCGTGCTGCCGGGCCTGGGCGGCCCCAACGGCGTCGCGATCCTGCTGCCGCTGACCTTCGGCATGGACCCGACCTCGGCGATCATCCTCCTGTCGTCGATCTACTGGGGGGCCCTGTTCGGGGGCGCCATCACCTCGATCCTGTTCAACATCCCCGGGGAGGCGTGGTCGGTGGCCACCACCTTCGACGGCTATCCGATGGCCCAGCAGGGCAAGGCCGGCGAGGCGCTCACCGCCGCCTTCACCGCCTCCTTCATCGGGGCGCTGGCCGGTGTCATCCTGATCACCTTCGTGGCGCCGCTGGTGGCGAAATTCGCCCTGCGGTTCGGCCCGGCCGAGTTCTTCGGGGTGTTCTTCCTGACGTTCTGCTCGTTCATCGGCATGGGCAAGGAGAACAAGGCCAAGATCGTGGCCTCCCTCGCCATCGGCTTCCTTCTCGCCGCGGTGGGCCTCGACACCATCTCCGGCGACCTGCGCCTGACCTTCGGGGTGAGCGAGCTCATCAAGGGCTTCGACTTCCTCGTGGTGGTGATCGGCCTGTTCGGCGTCTCCGAGATCCTGCTCACCATCGAGGAGGGCCTGCACTTCAAGGGCAAGAAGGCGCAGATCGACCTCAAGGTCGTCCTGCGCACCTGGGCCGCGCTGCCGCGCTACTGGGCGACGCTGATCCGCTCATCGATCGTGGGCATGTGGATGGGCGTGACGCCGGGCGGCGCCATCGCGGCCTCCTTCATGGGGTACGGCCTCGCCAAGAGGTTCTCGCGCACGCCCGAGAACTTCGGGCGCGGCGAGATCGAGGGCGTGCTGGCGCCCGAGACCGCGGCGCATGCCGCCGGCACCTCGGCGCTGCTGCCGATGCTGGCGCTGGGCATCCCGGGTTCGGCCACGGCCGCGGTGCTGCTCGGCGGCCTGATGATCTGGGGCCTGCAACCCGGCCCGCTCCTGTTCATCGAGAACAAGGAGTTCGTCTGGGGCCTCATCGCCTCGATGTACCTCGGCAACATCGCCGGCCTCCTGATCGTGCTCGCCACCGTGCCGGTCTTCGCCGCGATCATGCGCATTCCCTTCGCGCTGGTGGCGCCGATCATCCTGATCGTCTGCGCCATCGGCGCCTACACGGTGGAATCCTCGCGGTTCGACATCTGGCTGATGCTGGTGTTCGGGGTGATCGGCTACATCTTCAAGAAGCTCGACTATCCCCTCGCCCCCCTGGTCCTGGCCCTGGTGCTCGGCGACCGCGCCGAGGACGCGTTCCGCCAGGCCCTGCTCGGCTCGGGCGGCAACCTGTCGGTGTTCTTCTCCAACGGCCTCGTCTCGACCCTGATGGTGATGGGGCTGGCGCTGCTGTTCTGGGGTCCGCTGAGCGCCGGCACCGGCTTCCTGAGGCGCAGGCTCGCCCCGACCCGCTCGGCCCCCCTCGGCCGCTGAGGCGCCGGGCCTCTGGCGCCCGGGATCTCGGATCGACCACCTCGCCGCACGATCGCGCACGGCGAGGTGGTGCGCGCCTGACCGTTGCGGTCGCCGACGCACGAACGGCTCGGGTCGACGGCCCCGCCCCCCATCGGACCGATCCCGGCCAAACCGTCTCCGAGCGAACGCCCGGGAACGCCGCCTTCGAACGCCGCCTCTGAACGCCCCTTTCAAGCGCCGCGTGGAACCCGCACGGCATCCGCTCGTTGACAGCCAGATTGGAATTTATCTAATGAGAATGTAGCGCCGCGAGGCGACCGTTCTTCGAAGGAGACCGACGATGGCCGACGTGAAGTGTGACACCTGCAAGTTCTACGACGAGCACAAGGTCAACGGCGCCATGGCGCACGGCGACGAAGGCCTGTGCCGCTTCAACCCGCCCGTGAGCCAGCCGGGTCCCAAGGACCACGGCCTGTGGCCGGTGGTGAGCGCATCCGACTGGTGCGGTCATTTCACGCCCGAGATGAGCGCCGCCGAATAAGCGACGGCGGCACGACAACCAGGGCCAGCCTCGCGGCTGGCCCTTTTTCGTGGCCCAAGCCTTTTCGTGGCCGAGCGGTCTTCGTCACCGGAGACGGCGATCCGGGTCCCTGGTCCGGTCGGACCTCACTGGAAAAACGCTCGGGCCCCGCGCCCGGCGGGCCTGCGTCGGGAAAGCCCCGCGGCCTTCGACCGGCCCCCGACGCGCGCCTGCGACGATGCGGATCGCCAGGGGAGGGATCGGTTCCTGTGGAAATCGAGGTCCCGGCGGGGACGGCCTGAGCAGGTTCGCGTCGGCACGCCAACGCTTTACTCCTACCGAAGCCCTCGGTCTGTCACAGGTTTTCGGCGCAGGGCATGACGAACACCTGCCGGGGAGGGGCGAGCCATCCTCGGTTCGCGGTCACCGCGCGTGGATCCCCATCCCGTGGATCCCCATCCAAAGATGAATCCGCCGCCTTGGTTGCGTCGACGCAGACTTTCATCCTGCGTTTGACGTTTTCCGCCCGCAGCGCATCGACCCGCGTGACTGCGGCGGACACGCCATCGTGAGATATCTCACGAAAAGCCACGTCACGAAAAGATTGACTCATAAGCTTCACACATCGTCATCCAACGCCCAGCATGAATGCTACGATCGAGGTTGGATCGTCATGCTCACTCAGCTCGCCGACAGGACTCTACTGCGCCGCCAGATCGCCCTCCTGGCCGGCGCCATCAGCTTGGCCATCGTCGGAGCGACCACGATCGGTTCCGCCCTGCTGGCGCGCGGGCAGGCGACCGACATGGCCCAGGGCAACCTGCTGCAGGTGGCGCGATCCGTGGCCGACCGGCTCGATCAGGACATGGCCGAGCGCCTGCGGGAGATCCGCAACGTGGCGGCCCTCGAACCGCTGCAGCCCCATTGGATGGAGAGCACCGGCAGCCTGCGCAAGGTCCTCGACAGGATGCAGGAGACCCTTCCGGACTACGCCTGGATCGGGTTCGCGGATCGCGAGGGCCGGGTGCGTGCCGCCACGGGCGGCGTTCTCGAGGGCGCGAACGTCGGCCAGCGGCCCTGGTTCAAGAACGGTATCCGGCAGGCCGCCGTCGAGGACGTGCATTTCGCATCCCTGCTGCAGACCTTGCTCACGCCGAATGCCGACGGGACCCCGTTTCGGTTCGTGGACCTCGCCGTTCCAATCGGCGATGCCTCGGGCCAGGTGGTGGGCGTTCTCGGCGTCCATCTCAGCTGGCGCTGGGCCGATGTGGTCCGGCGCGAGGTTCTGGCGTCCCGGCGCCCCGACCTGAAGGAGGACATCGTTGTCCTCGACCGGGCCGGTCGCGTCCTGCTCGGACCGGACCTGGGCACGGCGCCCTACACGGCGGCCCAACTGGCGGCCGGCCACTTCATGGACGAGCGCGCCGACGGAACCCGCCTCGCGACGGCGACCGCGACCCGCGGCCGGGGCGACTATCCGGGCCTGGGCTGGATCGTCGTGGCCCTGCAGCCGATCGATACCGCGCTCACCGGTGCCACCCAGTTGACCGGCCTCATCATCCTGCTGGGCCTGGGCGCGGCGCTGATCGGGATGGTCGGCATCCGGCTGGTCGCGGCACGCCTGAGCCGGCCGTTGACGCAGCTGACCGAGGCCGTCGACCGCATCGGCCGGGACCCGAACGCCAGGATGACCGACCGCGTGCACGGCTCGCCCGAGGTTCTTCGCCTGTCGACCTCGGTGCGGTCGCTGCTGAGGCGGATCGGCACGGCCGAGGCGGATGCCCGCCACATCGAGGCCGTGGCCTCGAGCGCGGCCCACGCCGCGGAGGATCGCGTCAGGCGCCTCGGGGCGGACCTCCATGCCATGCAGGTGCTCGCCAACACAGATGCGCTCACCGGCCTCCTCAATCGGCGTGCGTTCCTGCCGCTGGCCAACGACGCGATGAGCTACTTCAAGCGCTATCGCCGGGCGATCTGCGTGCTGATGGTCGACATCGATCACTTTAAGCGCGTCAACGACCTGCACGGACATGCGGCGGGCGACGAAGTGATCCGCCAGGTCGGCCGGATCATCGGCGATGCCATCCGGACCACCGACAAGGTGGCCCGGTTCGGGGGCGAGGAGTTCGTGGTCCTGCTCCGCGAGACCGACCTGCGCGGCGCGACGATCCTGGCGGACCGGATCCGCCAGACCGTCGCGGACACCGTGTTCGAGCCGGAGGGACAATGCCTCCGGGCGACGATCAGCATCGGCATGGCCGAGGCCGAGCAGACCGACGAAGACATCGACCGCACGATCGAACGCGCGGATCGCGCGCTCTACGAGGCCAAGTCGAGCGGCCGGAACTGCGTCCGCTCGTTCGAGGCGGCCACCTTCCCCAGCCTGCGCGCGGCAGCGTAGGAGCCGGGCACCGTCGTGCGATCGTGCCCGTCGACGCCCAGCGCGCCGGTCCCATCGCTTTCGGCGCCCCGTCTCCAGAGCGAGCTCCGGGCGAATCCATGTCGCACGCACGGAAAGCGCCTGCGTCCGGCACCAGGAAGCGACGGCCGAACCGGGCCGAGCCGCCGATCAGGCAGAGAAAGGCCAGAGCCGAGCCGCCGTCCGGTGCGATGTCCCGGCTCGACCCACAATACAGTCGCCGGTCGATCACGTCGTGATGCGGACATGGGCTTCGCCCGGGCGCCGTGGGGGCTTGCCGATACCGCCACCATTTTCATCAAGCGGAGGCCGCGTCGGCCATGAAGGGCGTCGACGAGTGGCGCCCGACCGGCCCAGATCGAAATGATCACGAACCGGCGGGGATTCGGCCGAACCACTTGGCGGAAGGGGTGTCACTCATACTAACGTCCGCTGGTGCTCGTAGGCGGATGCCGATGTAGAATATTTTTCATTCTTCACAGTGACTTATGCCTCATGTTTCGCTGGCTGTGTTCGCTGGCGTCCGCTAGAATCCCCGTCATGAATTGGGGCCCGTGTTGGGGCCTGTCAGTGAGTGACGAGGGGCATGCGGTGACGCGCCTGATGAATCGGCTCAGCACCCGAAAGGTTGCGACGTTGGACGTGCCGGGGCGCCATGCCGATGGTGGTGGATTGTATCTGTCGATCTCGAAGGACGGGCAGCGTCGGCGTTGGGTTTTCCTGTTCCGGTGGCAGGGCAAGCTGCGCGAGATGGGCCTTGGGATTCCGCGGGATGTGTCATTGGCAAAGGCACGTGAGGGCGCTGCTCGCGCCCGTGATCTTGTTTTACAGGGAACGGACCCGTTAGCCGTGCGGGATGCCGCGCCGGTTGTCGTGGTGACTTTTGGCCAGGTGGCGGACGCCTTCGTGGAGGCGATGAAGACGCAGTGGCGCAACGAAAAGCATGTCGCGCAATGGCAGATGACCTTGCGGGAATATGCGGCTCCCCTACGCGAGCGCGCGGTCGATGCGATCAGCACCGAAGACGTTGTGCGGGTGCTGAAGCCGATCTGGTTAGAGAAGCCCGAGACAGCCTCACGCTTGCGCGGTCGGATCGAGCGGGTTCTGGACTCGGCGAAAGCGCAGGGATTACGCGTGGGCGAAAACCCCGCCCGCTGGAGAGGGCATCTCGATCTACTGCTGCCAAGACGGCAGAAGCTCAGTCGTGGTCACCATAAGGCGATGGCCTATGAGGATGTCCCTGCCTTCGTTCGGCACCTGCGCGGCACTTTGGGCATCGCGGCACGGGCACTGGAGTTCACCATCCTCACGGCAGCTCGCTCTGGCGAGACGCTTGGGGCGCAGTGGGCAGAAGTAGACTTGAAAGCGCGTGTTTGGACAGTGCCGGCCACGCGGATGAAGGCAGGGCGAGATCATCGCGTGCCGCTTAGTGGGCGGTCGCTCGCGCTCCTTGAAGAGATGAAGTCGCTGGATCTAGCCGACAACCCGTTTGTGTTCCCGGGACAGCGGACCGGCAAGGGGTTATCGGTGATGGCGTTGGAGATGGTGATGCGGCGGGCCAAGCTAACCGACACGCCACACGGCTTTCGTTCGACGTTCCGAGACTGGGTTGGGGAGGAGACACCTTTCTCGCGTGAAGTGGCCGAGGCGGCGTTGGCTCACTTGATAGGTGATGCGGTGGAGCGTGCCTACCGCCGCGGCGACGCATTAGAGAAGCGGCGTTTGCTGATGGAGGCGTGGGCAGAACATTGCAGCGGCATCTAGCGGGAGCACATCGCGCGTGAGCAATCCCTGACAAACCGAGACAGTTGTAAGCTTTCACCTGCGTTATTGAGCTCGCGCCGGCTATATACTGGAGCTTGGAAAATCCAAGCGCTCACCTTGCGGAGCGCACATTGACCCACCTGCCGTCACCATACCAGTTCACTAATAGCAGCTCGGCGCTGCGCTCGCGGCTAACTTCCAGCTGCAACATGGCTGATTGTTACATCAGCCGTATCGACCTTGAAAAAATATATAGGGGTATTTGCTTTGCGAATTACCAAGGATGCTTCTTAAACGTCAACTTTACCGTCAGTTGGCAAATAATTGGCTATGAAACTTGGCTAGAGCTTGATGCTGTTTTCAAAAAGTTTGCTGAAAACCTGCGTAAGAAGATACTAAGTTACGGCGCGCTCTACTTCTCTTACACAGTTTTTGAATACGGACAGGTTCACGGGTGCCACTCACACTCTGGTGTGCATGTGCCGGCCGTCAAGCTGTTAGATTTCCGCAAGTGGCTCAAAGGCTATATTGGCAGTCTCTCGCGCAAATCGGCAACGACAGCGTTAAATGTTCAGGCCTGGAACCGTTTAGATCCGACCATCTCGCAGTGGAATTGGTTCGCGTACTTGATGAAGGGTCTCGACCCACGCCTAACCGAGCTGGAGGAGGCTATTTTCCTTGAGCCGGGCCTCACCGCACATGACCTGTTTGGCGTCGAGAAATCTCAGTATTGTGGCTGCATCCCTTTCCAGCGGGTACGGCGCTCACGGTCGATGATGGGAAAGGCGCAGTGTAATGCGGGCTACGAACCAGAAACCGATTTGTATAACAACGCAACTGACGAGCGGTACTCCAATCTTGAGTACTTGCGGGGAGTAAGGGATCGTCACCTCGCGGAGCTAACGTCGGAACTGGATAAAGTCCTACCTTTCTAGCTCCTCGTCAGAACTTATCGAAAAATGCGTGCCGGTGCCGTCTTCCATTTCGTAAACGGAGGGTTTCGGGCCATGAAATGGAAAGCGCCCCCGAAAACCTCCACTATCACAATGTGTTATTGAGCAGAAACCGGCTAGCGCGCGGAGAAACGGCCAAGCTTGTGTTGTGCAGCTTGCGAGTCTGATATTGCTTCGGCTCAGAGTTGTGAATGCAGACCTAAGTACACACCTTAGGCTGCGCGCCGGTATACGTGGTTAGTCCTGGCTAGATGAGTTGGCCGTCGCTCGTGATGGCGGCCGTTTGCCCACCGCGGCATTTAGCATCGCTATCTACATCCTGGCTGGCTGGGGGTTATGGAAAATTTAGCGGGTCGAAACAGGTGCTGATACAGCCGGCCTATGCAGCGTTTTCGCCGCCCCCGGCCGGGAGGGCGGCGAGCCAATTTTGGGCGGCTTCGAGAGTGACAAGAGTGCGCCGGCCCACCTTCTTAATACGAAGGCGGCCGGCTTCGATCTCTTTGTATGCTAATGATCGACCAATCCCTGCCCACGCACAAAAGCCTTCGATAGACATTGCGCCGCGCTGGTCATTACTCATTGTCGTCACCTCGTGTTTGTCGGCAACGATATATTAGGACTTCCCGCATATTGGCGATTTAGAATGTTACTTCTGCTATCTGTCTATTTTATACGATACGGCTACCTGGTTGCGAATTCGGCGTGCGTATTTGACGTAGCTCCAGCATTTGAATGGCGGCCAGTCATCGCACGGCGTCCGCCAAGCGCAGAAAAAAAGTGCTAGCCAGTGCTGCGGCGTCTGCGCCCGCATGAACGGCTGAAGCACGTTCCAGATTTCAGCAAAATGCTGTTGCAGCATAGCGTTATTAGTCTCAATAACAATAATTCCCATACATGTTTCTAAGTTAATCCAGTCTTGATTTTCATTTGCTCCGCAGCGTATCGTGTGAAAAAGAGCTTCGAAGTCATCATCGGGTTCCGAGGATACGACATGCGCATCTGCGAGTAGCTTGCAACGAGCTAGGATGCGATAAGCAAGAAGTGAAATAGACAAAACGCCAGCAGCCGCCCTGTCACAGGTCAGTCGTTCGACGAATTGGACGAGATCGCGGTCTAGGCTATGCAACAGCCGAGTGCTTCGTTTTTCGATCGAGCACTTGAAGGATCGCTGGATATCTCTATTTCTACTTTGTTCTAGCTCTGAGTCGAGGAGGGGTGGCAAGTACGGGGGAACGCGAAAGTGCCCACCCACGCCTCCGTAGAAGGGTGAAAGGCCTTTAAGGTGGGTCGTGTTCGGCATGATTGAACTCCTTGCGGTGCGGTGAGCCGGTCGCGGGGGCGCACTTCTGCCGATATTGAGCGGGGTCGTGATTTGAGAGCGATGCAGCTCTTCACGGAGAGATTAGCCGGTGCGAACTCCTGATTGGAGTTGCTCAACTGCACGGATGGGAACTAGAGTGCTTCCGAAGCCGCTTTGGCTTTTACCAATCGAGTGTACCAAAAAATGTCGCGGGCTATTGATATTGAAGCGAAGGTTTCGGGATGGATCTTGGATAAAGTTCACCCACTAACTGAACCAGATCAAGAATATAATCCAGAAGATTCGCGCATTATAGAATTAGTCAAAGATCTTATAGATGACTTTGGCGATAATTTTACGCGAAGCGAAATCGAAGATGTTGTTGGCGATATTGGGACCGAGATTCACAGAGGCATGCAAAAGAAATATCGAGACAGCTTGATGCTGGCTACTCGTCGTTAATATGCCTGTGCGCTGATTTTATGGCATGACTATTGTCAATATTTTTTTAGAATTAAGAAGGCCTTATCTCATGGAATAATTCCATTCTACAATACATTGGTCTAATGCGTACTTTGCGGAGACTTAGATAGTAAAAAGCACGTTCGTTGGCTGCAGTCGTCTCACCAGACGCGATTGATATCGTGGGCTTAAGTGCAAGGTCGTCGTGCGCTGTGTTCGCTCCTTGTGCCTGCGCCGCATCGAGACCTGCCGATTTAGCCGCGTGCGCGAACGCCGCCTGCCGGCGGCGCAACTCCGTAATGAGGTGACGGGGGACAGGACTGGAGCCGAGGCGCCGCTGAATTGTCGTCACGTCGGCCGCGTAGTCGGGTGGCGCATCCTCACCTAGTAGGGGTACGCGGGGATAGCCGTAGGCTGTTGCCACGGCTTCCTCGATACGATCGATGGCAGCAAGTGCAGCGAGATGAGCATCGAGCGCGGTGTCGAGGCGCACGAAAGCGTGTGTCACCGGTGTGCTGGTCTCGCGGGCCCGTCCAGCCCAGCTCGCGTTCGGGCACAGTGCCGCGAGCACGCGGCGTGAGACTGGTGGCACGGCGCTCATGCCACGCTCACGTACATGTCGACACCGGCGCCGGAGGGAGTGCTTCCAGGTGGTCCAGCGGTAGTGGACTTGAACTCGGTGGGGCCGCGTTCGTCTCTGCTCGCAGCGGTTGACGAGATGGGTTCGACTTGTGTTTGCAAGGCGGTGAGGTAGTCGGCGGCACGTGAGCCGGCCGCGGCGGCTGTCGCCAGCGCGCGCGAGTTGGCCGTCAGCAGCGGGAGCCAGGACGCGAGGTAGGCGGCGTGGTCCGGGTGGGGGGTGCGCGCGAGCCCGAGGTCGGCCAGCACGAAGGCGGCGCCGAGTTCGGCAATCAGCTCCTCGGCGGCGTAGGCGCGGCGTTTGAAGCGGCCCGTCAGGTCACGGGCGAGGCGGTGGGGAGCGCCCGTCCAGTGCACGAGTTCGTGCGCGAGGGTGCCGGCGTAGCCTTCCGGTGTGCGGAAGGCATTACGGGGCGGCATCCGGATCGTGTCGGTGGCCGGGGTGTAACAGGCGCGGGTACCGCCAGTGTGGATGATGGCGCCCGTGGCCGTGACGAAGGTGTCGTAGGTGGGTTGCGGGGTGGGCGGTAGTCCTGTCGGGGCGGTCGCTTGGGGCGCGGCGTCGACTTGGGCGATGTTGAACACGGTCGAGGCGCGGGCGACGAAGCGGGCTGTGGTCGTGTCGCTGTCTGCGCTGGTCCCGTGCGTTGTGTCTGTTCGGGCGCCGGTCGGCAGGTCCTTGTAGAACAGGATCAGAGTGCCGCGCTCGCCGCGACGAACCTGCGCGCCGAGGGCGGCCCACTGGCGGTAGGTTGCCCAGCGGGCGTCGGTGTAGCCGTCGGCTTGCGCCGCGCACCAAAGCGCCAGGATGTTGAGTCCGCGGTAGCGCTTGCCCGTGAGCGCGTTGCGCGGGAGCGGGTCGGCGCCGTGCCAGGGTGGGGTCCACGTGGCGGGGTCGGCGGTGTCGAGCTGCTGCAGGATGGTGGCGGTGACGCGCTCGTGTAGATCGGCGGGCATGGCCGGGTGAGCTCCGTTGCGGCCGCGACGAAGGGGCGGCCTCGTGAGCAGGTTTCCCGGATCGGTGAGGTGAACCGCACAGCAAGTGGGCGGCGGTGCGCGGGGGGCTGAGCGACAGCTCGCGGCGGCCAGAGTAGCGGTCATCCGGCCAGCATTCGGTCGACCCGACCGCTCTAGTTTCAAACACTTAGCCTGGTCCGAACCGGCCAGCAGTTGCGGAAGGGGTGTCGTGGGTGGTTTTGGGCTGGTGTGGCAGGCGCTGGCAGGAGCAGTGGGAGACGATGCACACTGTTTCCCGGCGTTTCATTCCGGGTCTATGGGGCGGGCGCTTGGCGGCCTTCCTGCCACTGGGCCGGGGCCAGCGTCCGCACCACCTCGCTGGGGGCTGCAGATCGCGGCTATGCGGGGGCGCCGGGCCTGTGCCCTGTTCTGCCCAGGATCTTGGTGAACGTTGGAGGGAGGCCGTCTTGCTGGAGGCAAAGCTTTGCCGGGCGACCGGCGAAGCCTAGCTGAGCCGCAGAGCTCGGGTCCGGATCTCGGAGCCACGCCTTCGGTCAACCGTCAGATCGACGTACAACCTGGTAAGAGGGAGGCCGGGGTTGTGCTGTCGGCCTTTACGTACCGCTTCCCGCCGCGAGGCGGACAACGCAAACGGACCCCATCTGCTCGATCTGCGGACGTCGGGGTCGTTTCAGAGGTTTGGGGCGACCCATTCCCTCTGTCCTGTTAACCTTCCGTTCGGCAGGTTCACTTTTTGCCGATGCCCTTCGGCGTTCTACCCGGGGTTCTCCCCGCCGCCTGGATAGCGGTGACGTCCGGGGCTCATAGGGAGCTGACTCTTACCTTTGGCGGGTAAGCTTTGTGTAATACCGTTGCATCAGAGGGAGCGGTTGAGGGCTGATCGCTCGCCCAAAGGTTATGCGCCAAGGTAGTCATGGTAGCCTCTACGTGCCTGATGGCAGAGCTTCAAGTCAGCACGCAGTCGGAAAGTCTTAAAGCTAACTTGTGACCTTCAGCGGCCCTTATGGGAGTCCGCTTATGAGAGATTTGGAGAACCGTCCCGTTCGACCGAGGTGGGTGGATTTAAGCCCGTCTGCTCTCGGGCGGAAACCTAGCAAAGCAGCCGTTTCGCGAAAAGATCAGTGAGACGCCACGAGCATCCACAGCGCCATGGCGACCATCATCACGTTCTCGGTCAACGAGACGAAGCCGAGCGGCACCTTGCTCGATCCGCCGACGCAGGCGCACTTGATGTCCCGCCCGTCGACGTAGACCGCCTTGAACACCGAGACGGCGCCGACCGTGCCGATGAAGAGCGCCACGGGAATGGACAGCCAGTTCAGCGCGCCCGCCACCATCAGGACTCCGGCCAACGCCTCGCAGAAGGGGTAGGCGTAGGCGTACCGGACCCAGCGCTGCGCCAGCAGGTCATAGCCAAGGAACATCGAGGAGAAGCTCTCCACGTCCTGCAGCTTCAGGAGCGCGAGCACGCACATGCTGAAGCCGATGAACCACTCGGCCGCGCGCACCGTCAGGGGCGTTCCGTACACGGCGTAGCTCGCCGCCAGCGCCATCAAGGCGGTCATGGCGAAGAGCGCGATGACCGGCATGTAGGTCACCGCGTTCGCGTCCGCGACGTGCTTGCCAAAATGGCGGCGCAGGTCGTCGTACCCTCCGACGCGCTCGCCTGCGATGAAGGTCTGCGGCGTGGTCCGCACGCCATGCTCGGCCTTGAAGGCGTCAGTTTCCTCGCGCGTGCGCAACCAGCGGTCCTCGACGGAGTAGCCCTGGCGTTCGAGAAGGTCCTTGGCCTTGGTGCCATAGGGGCAGACATGCTGCGGCATGACCATGCGGTAGAGGACAGCCTTACGGCCCGCGGCGGCGATGGCCGGCGTGCCTTGGCCATCATCGCGGGCTTGGGCCGATCCGTGGGCGTGAGCGTATCCAGACATCGTTGAACCTCTCATTCAAATGAGCTTGCGAACCGTTCTGGACCTTCCCATCATGGGAGGGTCAACAGGTGAAAGCGCACGGTCATGAACATCGGTCAGGCGGCCCAGGCCTCCGGGGTCTCGGCCAAGATGATCCGGCATTACGAGGCTATCGGCCTCGTCCCCCAGGCCGACCGGCGGGACAGCGGCTACCGCGATTATGGGACCGCCGACCTGCACCGCTTCAGGTTCATCCGGCACGCGCGCGACCTCGGCTTCTCGCTGGAGCGCATCAAGGTGCTGCTTGGGCTCTGGAGCGACCCCGAGCGGAGCAACGCCGAGGTGAAGGCCATCGCCAAGGCCCACATCCAGGAGCTCGAAGGTCGGGCGCGCCAGCTACAGGAGATGGCGGAGGCCCTGCGCTCCCTCGCGGATGCCTGCGACGGGGACGGTCGACCGGATTGCCCGATCATCGCCAGCCTGGAGACAGGAGAGAACGTCCCGGCCAGCCATGCGGGCGCCGCCCTGGCGGCACCGGAACCTCCGGGACCGCGCAGGAGAGCCCGCGCCGGGCACTGAGACGGGGCTGGATCAGCCCGGTGCCCAGCGCGAGAGGGCAGCCCTACATCTCCATCTTCTTGGCCATCTTATCGCAGCAGCAGCCCTTCTTGTTGCTCTTCATCGACATCGACGACGTCGACTTGGCGCACATCCCCTTACCGCCCTTGCCGCAGCAACCAGCCGCCAGGGCCGGGGTGAGGGAGAGGACGAGGAGCGTGGCGGTGGTGAGTGCAAGGCGCTTCATGGTGTTCTCCTGAGGGGGGCCGGACCGGCCAGGTAGCGGCCGGTCTTTGGCTTCGGGGGCGCGGAATGCGGAGGCGTTCGGCAACAAGCCAGCAAAGGTTACTTCCGGTTCTTCTTCAGCCAGGCCTCCATCTCGGCGATTTCCTTCTCTTGATCGTCAATGATCTTCTGGGCCATCTGCTTCGTGGCCGGGTCCTTGGCGTGCTTCAGGGCCACCTTGGACATCTCGACCGCGCCCTTGTGGTGCGGGATCATGTGGGTCCGGAAATCGACGTCGGGATTGCCTGTGTAGGGCACGTGCATGTCGTGCATCATCGCCATGTCGGCGGCCTTGAAGTCCTTGGTCGAGGCAGGGTCCTTCGGGTCCGGCTTCATGTCGGTGATCATCTTCATCATGTCGGTGTCATGCGACGCCTTAGGGTCGCCCGGCATCTCGTGTCCGCCATGGGAGTGCGTGCCCTGGGCGGCGGCCGATCCGGCGAGCCCGAGCGAAACGAGGGCGGCGAACAAGGTCCTGGTGGCCGTGGAGGTCATGGTGCGTGTCCTTCTTCGAATGGAGGTTTACGGAGGGGTCAGTTGAACTTGCCGTTGGCGGTCGTGCCGTCCGGGCCGGTGAGCTGAACGGCGCCCTTCGGGCTCTCGCCCAGCGCTACGGAAGCCTTGCCGGAGAGGCGGTTGCCCTCGGCGGGTTGGAGCGGGACCCGGGCGGGCTTGCCGCCGACGACCAGGATGGCCGTGCCCTTGAAGCCGGTCGCCGGCACTGGCTTCTGACTACCGTCCGAGACGAAGACGTCGACGGTCTCGCCCTTGGCGACGAGCTCGACGTGGAACTTGCCCGCGTCCGCCACGCGTCCACCGTGCTGGCCGGACACCTCGTGCGCGCAGACCGGCAGGGCGGCCAGCGCGCTCGCGACCAGGGCCATTCTCCAGGAAATTATCGGGTCTCTCCGTTTTCGGGGGTGGGATGGCTCAGAACGACTCGACCGGACGCGGCTTGGCGCCATCCGGACGAGGCGTGTCGGGGGTCTCGCCTTGCGCGGCGCGCAGGTGCTCCAACGGCTTGGCGCCGTATCGAAGGAACAGGACGGGGGTCAGGAACGTGTCGAGCAGCGTGGCGCTGATCAGCCCACCGAAGATCGTCACCGCGACCGGGTGCAGGATCTCCTTGCCGGGGGTGTCGGCATCGATCAGCAGCGGCACCAGCGCGACGCCCGCCGAGAGCGCCGTCGTCAGCACCGGCGTCAGACGCTCCAGGCTGCCGCGCACGACAAGCTCGCGCCCGAAGGGTACGCCCTCGTGAAGCGACAGGTTGAGGTAGTGGCTGATCTTGAGGATGCCGTTGCGCGCGGCGATGCCGGTCAGCGTGATGAAGCCGATCATGGAGGCGACCGACAGCGGTTGCCCCACCAACCAGAGCGCGGCGACGCTGCCGATGAGGGCGAGCGGCACGTTGCCCATGATGATGAGCGCCAGCACGCCCGAGCGGTAGCGGCTGTAGAGGATGGCGAAGACCATCGCGAGGGACAGCAGCGACAGCGCGCCGATGGTGCGGCTTGCCTCCTCCTGGGCCTGGAATGTGCCCTCCAGGCTCGTGAAGAAGCCCGGCGGCAGCTTTGCCTCCGCCACGACCCCGCGGATGGCGTCCACGATGGACGCCATGTCGCTCTCGCCGTTGGTGTTGGCCTGGACCACCAGGCGCCGGCGGGCGTTCTCTCGCAGAATCTGGTTCGGGCCGTCCGTCTCGCGGATGTCGGCGATCTGGCGGGCCGGCACCCAGCCCGAGGGGGTCTCTACCAGGAGGTCGCCCAAGCCCTGCGTGGTGCGCTGCCTCTCGGACAGGCGCACGACCACGTCGAACCGGCGGTAGCCGTCGACGACCGTCGAGACGACGCGCCCGTTCGACAGGCGGCTCAGCTGCTCGACGACCGCCGCCGGCTGGACGCCGTAGAGGGCGGCGCGGGTGTAATCGACGCGGATCTCGAGGTGGGGGATGCGAACCTGCTTCTCGACCTGCAGGTCGGCCAGCCCTGGGATCTTGGCCATCCGGTCCCGAAGATCGTTGGCGATGCGGCGCAGGGCGTCGAGGTTCTCGCCGAAGATCTTGAGGGCGATCTCGGCGCGGACGCCCGAGAGCATGTGGTCGAGGCGGTGCGAGATCGGCTGACCGACGTTGGTGGTAACGGGCAGGACGGCGAGGCGAGCCCGGATGTCGGCGACCAGCGCCTCCTTGGGACGTCCCCCATCCTTCAGGTTGATCTCAAGGTCGGAGGAGTGGACGCCCTCGGCATGCTCGTCGAGCTCGGCCCGGCCGGTACGTCGACCGACGGCCGAGACCTCGGAGATCTGCAGGAGCAGGCGTTCCGCGATCAGGCCGACCCGGTTGCTCTCGGAAAGCGAGATTCCCGGGTTGAAGGTCATGTTGACCGTGAAGGAGCCCTCATTGAACGGGGGCAGGAAGGCTCGCGGAAGCTGCCAGACGGTGACACCGGCGGCGATGACCGCCACGGCGACACTGCCCATCAACAGGCGCTGATGGCGGAAGGCGACGGCGAGCAGGGCCGCGTTGCCGCGCTTGAGCCCCCGGATGAACCAGCTTTCGCGATGGTCGAGGCTCTTCAGGCCCGGCAGCAGGTAGTAGGCCATCACCGGCGTCAGGGTGACCGAGACCAGGAGGCTCGCCAGAATCGAGATGATGTAGGCTTGCCCGAGCGGCGCGAAGAGCCTCCCCTCGATGCCGGACAGCGCGAACAGCGGCACGAACACCAGCACGATGATCAGCGTCGCGTAGACGATGCCGGAGCGGACCTCGTTCGACGCGGCGACGACCACATCGAAGACCGAGTGCGGGGACCCGGCCGCCCGGTTCTCCCGAAGGCGACGGAAGATGTTCTCGACGTCGACCACGGCGTCGTCGACGAGCTCGCCGATGGCGATGGCCAGCCCGCCCAGCGTCATCGTGTTGATGGATAGGCCGAGGAAGTGGAAGACCACGGCCGTGGTCAGGATCGAGACCGGGATCGCGGTCAGCGAGATCGCCGTCGTGCGGACGTTCAGCAGGAACGCGAACAGCACGATGGCCACGACGACGATGGCTTCCACCAAGACCGTCTGGACGTTCCGGATCGACGATTCGATGAAGTTCGCCTGGCGGAACAGGATCTGGTCGGCCTTGATGCCGCCGGGCAGGGTGACGGTGACCTCCTTCAGCGCCCGCTCGATCTCCCGGGTGAGTTTGACCGTGTCGACGTCGGGCTGCTTCTCGACCGAGACGATGACCGCCGGCTTGCCCATGTAGCCGCTGTCGCCTCGCTTCACCTTTGCGGCGAACGACACCTCCGCGACCTGGCGCAGATGGACCGGCGCCGCGCCCGCGGTGGCGACGACGACGCTGCGCAGGTCGTCGAGGCTCATGGTCCGGCCGATGTTCCGGATCAGGTACTCGCGGGAATACTGGTCGGTGAAGCCGCCGCCGGCGTTGGTGCCGAACTGCGCGAGTGCCCCTTCCAACTGGGCGTTCGTGACCCCGAGCGCCCGCATCGCGGCCGGGTTCGGGCTGACCCGGAACTGGCGGACCTCGCCGCCCATCGGGATGACCTGCGCGACGCCCGGGATGGTGAGCAACCGGGGTCGCAGTATGAAGTCCGCCGCCTCGCGCACCTCCATCGGCGAGGCCTTGTCGCTGGTCATCGCCACCAGCAGGATCTGCCCCATGATCGAGGAGACCGGCCCCATCTGCGGGGTCGTGTTGGGCGGGAGCTGCTCCCGGACCAGGGACAGGCGTTCGCCGACCTGCTGCCGGTTGCGGTAGATGTCCGTGCCCCAGTCGAACTCGACGTAGACGATGGACAGGCCGACACCCGAGACCGAGCGCACGCGCGAGACGCCCGGCAGGCCGTTCATGCGGGTCTCGATGGGATAGGTGACGAGCTGCTCCACCTCGGGCGGGGCCAGCCCCTCGGCCTCGGTCATGATGGTGACCGTCGGCTTGTTCAGGTCCGGGAAGACGTCGACCGGCAGCTTCGTGACCGTGAAGGCGCCGTAGAGGATCAGCACGGCCGCGATGGCGAGCACAAGCAGGCGATTGCGCAGGGACTGCGTGACGAGGAAGGTGAACATGGCTCAGCGCACCTGATCGAGGAGTTCGGCGCCGAGCGTGACGATGCGCTTACCCGGCCCGACGCCCTCGGCGACCAGCACCCGGGTCCCGTCGAGCGGCTCGATGCGGACGGGCCGGGCCTCGAAGCGCTCCGCCGTCGTGTGCTCGTAGACGATGTCCTGCCCGTTGCCGGAGCGCACGACGCTGGCGCGCGGCAGGGCCAGTCCCGTCAGCTCGCTGTCGGTGGCCGCAAGCACGGTCACGAACTGCCCGACCCGCAGGCCGGACGTATCGCCCTGGACCGCGAACTGGACGGGGATGGCCTGATTGCGGTCGGCGAAGCCCGAGCCCTGATAGGTGAGGTTGAGGCTGCGGCCGTCCGCGAGGCTGGCGGTGGCGTCCTGGGCGGCCGTGAGGGCGTCGAAGCTCAGCGCCTCGACCCACAGGCGGGCCGGATCGATGATCTGAAAGATCATGGCGCCGGGGCTCGCCATCTGCCCCGATACCGCGGAGGCCTGAGCCACGATGCCGTCGACCGGCGCGATCAGGGCTTCCGGTTGGAGTCGAACCTTGTCCAGGGCCGCCCTGCGGTCGCGCAGGCCGGTCAGCTCCGACTGCGCGTCGTCAAGTTGGGTCTGGGCCACCGCCCCCGTGACCGAGAGCTTCCTGAAGCGGTCGACCCGACGCTCGACGATGCCGATCTGCTGGTCGAGTTCACCCTGGCGCTGGCGCATGTCGGAGACGTCGACGGCCTGCACCGGCTGGGTGACGTACGCGAGCACGTCTCCCTTCTTCACCGTCGTGCCGAGCCGTGGGAATAGGCCCGAGGGGGGCGGCGAGACGCGGCCGCCGACCGACGACTGCACGACGCCGCTGGCGTTCGGATCGGGAATGACGCGACCCGGCAGCTCGACCGTGCGCCGGAAGGTGGCCGCTTCCGTCATGGTGGTGCGCAAGACGAGCAGGCGCTGGGTCGGCTTCGGGACGAAGACCGAACCATCGGGAAGCCGCTGCGCGAGATCGGTCGCGGCCTGGGAGGGTGCGATCAGGGCGGAGCCCTGGACGGGCGCGCCATGGTCCTCGTCGCCATGGGCGAAGGCTGCCGTGCCCAGGGTCAGGGCGATGGCGATGGCGGTGAGGGCGACGGCCGGCACGGTGCGTCGGCCGCGCGCCGCCACGGAGACGAGGATCCCCAACAGGAAGGCCCCGGCCGCCGTCGCCACCAGGATGGGATCCTTCGCAACGAGGCGGTCCTTGAGGCCGGTGACGGCAGCGGAGGCGGTGGTCAGCGCAGTCTGGGTCGACGTTGCTTGTGACGGAGCGGCGCCTGGCGTGGGACCCTTCGCATCGGGCACGTTCACCGGGACGGTGAGAACGTCCACCACGTCCGCTGCCGTCACCGTCACGAGCAGATCGTAGGTCCCGGCCTTCGCCATCCAGGGCGCGGGCAGCACGTAGGCGTCCTCCGCCGTCACGGAGGCGGTGCGTGCACCCTCCGGCGTCTCGACCTCGATGACCGCGCCGCGCACCGGCTCGTTCGTCCGAAAACGGTCGAGATGGAACGTCAGCCTCCCGTCGCGCGGGACCGCGGTCAGTTCGAAGGCGTCGGAGAGCGCCTCGCCGCGTGGGGCGATGGACTTCGACACAGGCGGGGGCGGCGCACCGTGGTCGTGACCCTCATGGGCGCGAGCGGGACCTGCCAGAGAGACGGCAGCCAGCAGCATCGCCACGAGGGCGGCCGCAAATCGGGTTGACATGGAAGGGGCATCCTCACGTTCGAACACCGGACGCACATCCGCGGTTAGCGGACGGAATCCGACCGTTGCGCGCCTAGGGCGCGCCGTTCGTTACGCGAGGGTTCGAGGGGGCTCGGGCAGGGCTCCGGGACCCGCGCCGAGGCGACCGTTCATGTCGCCAGGGCTGACCGAGGACTGCCGGAAAGGGATGATTGGCAGCTCGGCTGGCCCGGACAAGATCCCCGGTGAGCAGCAGGCCTTCTTCCCGCAACACGGAACGCCGGCGTCGCCCGGGCAGCTTCCCATGCCGTCTTGTGCCGTTCGCAGCGAGGCAACCCGCTCGGTCGTCAAACCCTGGAGATCGGCGACCCACTGCGTCGGTTCATGAAGGGTGGATGGCATGGACGCGAACGTCTTGCCGTCCGCTGCCTTTACGACGGCCGGCGGAGCGACCTGCTTTTGTTCCACCACGGCATGGTGAGGACCGTGATGGGCATGGCCCTCATGGGCCTGAACGGCAGTCGGCGCGGCGTAGACGACGATCATCACGATCATCGCCGCCATCAGGCGCCAGAGTTGCCGGTCGGGTCTCATGAGGTTCGCTTACACCGGATCAGGGATGAGAGAAACGGCCGTTCCGTCATCGTGAATGATCGAGCGACAATATGGTTTCCCCTTCGGAACCGATCAGACCGCACGGGATACGGTTTCCGCACCGAAGCCGGCAGCGCGGATGGCATCCGCGAAGCGTTCAGCCGCGATGGCCACGCCCGGCGTGACCGACACCGAACCGGACTTCAAGTCGAACTCCACGCGAGCCGCTGGATCAATCCCCTGGACGGCGCGCGTGACCGCGTTGGCGCAGCCTCCACAATGCATCTTGGTGACGTTGATCGGGATCATGACGGCTCTCCGTTTCGAGTGGCGTCACAGGCATGTGGGGCTTCCCACCGTGGGAAGGTCAAGGGACGCCGTAGGAAACGTTTGAGCTTCGCTCCGAGCCGGTTCCTGCGAGCCCAAGCCCTTGGCGCTACGCGGCCCGCAGGACCGAGCCCGATGAAGTCGGGCTATGGCGCACGATGTGGAAGGTGCGAGGACGCCTGAACAGGAAAGCGAAAGGTGTGGGGCGGATCAGGCGTTCCAGGACAAGGGGCGTTGTCGCCGCCACGACCGTCACCATGAGGCTGACCCAGCCGACATCCGGGAGGATGCCGGTCTTCACCAGAACCGCGCGGGTGGCAGCCATCGGCAAGAAGAAGGCCAGGTAGATCACCATCGAACGCTCGCCGAATAGCCGCAGCGCATCGGTGAGAGGACCGCCGATACGCGTGAGCAGGCTGGCCGTCGCGACGACCGCAAGGGCACCCGCTCCGCCCAGCGCCAGCCTCAGGACAGGCAATGCCGCGAGCGTCGGGAATGAAGCGGAACCTGATGGCATCAAGGCAAGGGCGCCGTCGATGGCAGCCCAAAGCGCCAGGCCGGCGAGCGCAGGGACGGGATGACGCTGGGCGATATGGGCGAATGCGAGGATCTGGCCCGCGAAGAGGAAGCCGATCACGAACCAGACATAGCGGTCGCAGAACTCCTCAACGAGGAGGGACGAGGTCGCCACCGGCACGATCTGGATGAGGGCGGCCACCAGAAGAAGGAGAGCCCTCGGCACTTCACGCAGCAGCTTCGTGACCACCGAGAACACCGCCAGCAGGTAGATGAACCAGAGCGTCGAATAGGGCTCGACCAACGCCGAGGCGAGGTGGGTAAGGAACGCCCCGGGTCCTGAGCCGTCGACAACCTAGCCGTATTTCGCGGCCGATTGGATGACGACCCAAAGCGAATAGAAGTACGCGAAGTGCACGACGCGGAGGTCGGCGTAGCGTCGCCAGTCCCGGTCGATCACCCGACCGAGGAAAAGCCCGGAAAGAAGGAAGAAAGCCGGGATGCGGAAGGGCGTGGCGAAGGCCACGACCGCATGCAGGAAGCCCTCTCCCCCCATGGCCGCGCCGGTGCCGAGCGTCGAGTGCATCATGACGACGAGCAGGATGCAGATGCCCTTGGCGACGTCGACCCAGGCGAGGTGCGCCGAGGCCTCGGCATCGAGGAGCCGTGTCGTGACGGTCGCCGCCATGATCCCCCTTTCACATTGACGTGGGGCGAAACTGTAGCTGGTCGTCCTTAATGCCGCCCTGGCCCCTGCTGCGCCATTCCGAACATGCCGAACGACCGGTAAAGGCGATGCACGAAGCCTGAACCGGAACGGCTTTCGCCGAACCCGTCGGCTTCGCGAATACCCTCCATCGCGCGGGGAATGGGCCATCAGCTAGGAGGCCTGCGCCGAGGCGCGCCCGGATTTCATGGTAGGTCAGTTTCCCTGGGGGAGCAGCTGTTTTGGGGCCGTTTCACGTGGCCTGATTCGGTCTTTTCAGGCCTCATTGCGGGATTTTCGCGTCCCATTTTCACGCCACCTTGGAAGCCTTTAGTGTCCGAACTCATCAACTTGGGAAGTTCGTACGACAGCTTTCAACCCCTGTCGGACCTTCAGAGCGTCCGCTTCTAGGCAGCCTGATAGAACAGACGCGGATGAGCGTGTTGCAGGGAAAGCAGATGCTACTCAGCTTTTGCAAGCTACGGCCGTTCCAATGAATTCTGAGACGTTCAGCATACCTTTCTTATGCTCCGATGGCGCCCGCGTCGAAGTAGTCTATCGGCGAGGCGTGGGTAATTACCCACCCCCTTGCGCAGGTTGGATTTCGCTGATTTCTTCGTGGGATGGGCCGAAGCGATCTTGAACGGCTGAGCCGTGAGGAGCTGATCGAGNGTAATTACCCACCCCCTTGCGCAGGTTGGATTTCGCTGATTTCTTCGTGGGATGGGCCGAAGCGATCTTGAACGGCTGAGCCGTGAGGAGCTGATCGAGCTGGTGCTGCGGATGCAGCGCCCGGAGAAGACCTCACGCACGTCTTCGAAGCCGCCCGCGACGGATCGCAAGGAGCGGCGCGAGCAGGCCAAACCCGGCGGGGCGAAGCCTGGCCACGAGGGCCACAGCCGCGTGATGAGCGAGGATCCCGATGGCGTCGTCGCGCATCGCCCTGATCGCTGCGCGTGCTGCGGCGGCGGACTGCACGGGGACCTTCCCGCCGAGGTCGTCAGCGTGTCCGAGCGGATCGAGCTGCCGGAAGTCGCACCGGTCGTCACCCAGCATCAACGGCTGGCGGTGCAGTGCCCGACCTGCGGGGCGCGCGTGATCGCACCGGTTCCGGCGGCGGCGCGCGGCACGCCCTTCGGCCCGCGACTGCATGCGGTGGCGACGTATCTCAAGACCTTCCAGGCGCTTTCCTACGAGCGGTTGCAGGCGGCGCTCTCCGACCTGTTCGGGCTCACGCTCAGCCAGGGTGGGCTGATGAACCTGCTCCAGCGCGCGCAGAAGTGCTTCCGCTCCGGTCGCGACGAGGCCGTCTCGACCCTGCGCCAAGCCACGGTGGTCGCCTCGGACGAGACCGGCGTGCGCATCGAGGGCAGCAACGCCTTTCACTGGGTGTTCCATTCGACCCAAGCCGTGGTGCACACGACCTCGCCAACGCGGGGGGGCGTCGTGGTGCGGGAGATGATGGACGGGCATCGGCCGGCGGTGTGGATCTCGGACCGCTACACGGCTCAGCAGGGCCATGCCGCCGCGCACCAGACCTGCCTTGCCCATCTCGCCCGCGACGTCGCCTACGCCGTCGAGACCAGCGATGATCCCGTACCCTGGCGACTGCAGCTCTGGTTGCGATCCGTATTCACCCTGGCCGAGCACGTCACCGACTTCGCGATCTCGACCCTGACGGCCAAGCGTCGGACCTTGGATGGCAACTCGGCGCCATCCTGGNGAGACCAGCGATGATCCCGTACCCTGGCGACTGCAGCTCTGGTTGCGATCCGTATTCACCCTGGCCGAGCACGTCACCGACTTCGCGATCTCGACCCTGACGGCCAAGCGTCGGACCTTGGATCGGCAACTCGGCGCCATCCTGGGCACACGAAGTAGCTGCGACCTGACCCGCGACCTGCAAGCCAAGATCGGCCGGGCTCGCCATCAGCTGCTCGTCTTCCTCGCCCATCCCGGCGCGGTCGAGCCGACAAACAATGGCAGCGAGCGGCTGCTGCGCCCGTCCGTGATCCAGCGGAAGATGACCAACGGCTACCGCGCGATGTGGGCGGCCGAGGGTGAGGCCGATATCCGCACCGTCGTCGATACCGCGCGCCTCACCGGCGCCAGCCCGTTCGGCACCATCCTCAAGACCGTCGGCGCCTGAACCCTATCATCGCGGGGGTGGGTAATTAC
>NZ_LMRC01000010.1:0-62850 GCF_001425565.1 Methylobacterium sp. Leaf466
GGCAAAGCACATCTCATCCCGACAGACCTGGAAATCGTCAGATCGCCGGACGCCCAAGCCGCATCAAACCACGGCCAGCCCTCAGGTACAGGAAATGGTCTGAGGCCCGCTCTCCCGGAACGGACGGGGGAGGCCGAGGAGCCGGCGCGACGCCCCCATCCCCACGCAAGCTTGCCCGGCCAGAACGCCTCCCTTGAGACATGGGACACCCATGTCGGGACATGAGGGAGCATCATGGCTGCGATCGAGGCGATCGTCCCGGAGCGCAAGTCGCAGCGCGACATCGGGTTCGCGCTCGGCATCGTCGCGATCCTGGCGATCCTGTTCCTGCCGGTCCCGGCCATCCTCCTCGACATCGGGCTCGCCTTCTCCATCGCCCTGTCGGTGCTGATCCTGATGGTGGCCCTGTGGATCCAGAAGCCGCTCGAATTCTCGGCCTTCCCCACCGTGCTGCTGATCGCGACCCTGCTGCGGCTGGCGCTGGGCATCGCCACCACCCGCCTCATCCTGGCCAACGGTCACCACGGCGTCGGGGCCGCGGGTCACGTCATCGAGGGCTTCTCGCAGTTCGTCATGAGCGGCGACTTCGTGATCGGCATCGTCGTCTTCCTGATCCTGATCACGGTGAACTTCCTCGTCATCACCAAGGGCGCCACCCGCATCGCCGAGGTCGGCGCGCGCTTCACCCTCGACGCCATCCCCGGCAAGCAGATGGCCATCGACGCCGACCTCAACGCCGGCCTCATCGACGACAAGGAGGCCCAGCACCGCCGCCGGGAGCTGGAGGAGGAGAGCTCGTTCTTCGGCTCGATGGACGGTGCCTCGAAGTTCGTGCGCGGCGAGGCCATCGCCTCGCTCATCACCATCGCCGTCAACGTGTTCGGCGGCATCATCATCGGCACCACCCGCCACGGCATGCCGCTGGGCCATGCGGCGGACGTGTTCACCAAGCTCTCGGTGGGCGACGGCCTCGTCTCGCAGATCCCGGCGCTAATCGTGTCGCTGGCCGCGGGCCTCCTCGTCTCCAAGGGCGGCACCAAGGGCACCGCCGAACAGGCGGTGATCGGCCAGCTCGGCGCCTATCCGCGCGCGCTGTGGGTGTCCGCGTTCCTGATGCTGATGTTCGCCCTGGTGCCGGGCCTGCCGTTCCTGCCGTTCATGGTGCTCGCGGGCCTGATGGCCTTCATCGCCTACGCGATCCCCAAGAAGCTCGCCGAGGAGAAGGCCATCGTGGTGGCCAGAGCCGCGGCCGAGCAGGAGAAGAAGGACGTCGCGGCCCGCGAATCGGTCAAGGAGTCGCTCAAGACGCCCGAGATCGAGGTCTGTCTCGGCCGCCAGGTCTCGTCCCAGATCCAGACCGCCCATTCCGAGCTGTCGCACCGGGTCGCCAAGATGCGCCGCAAGTTCGCGCGCCAGTACGGCTTCGTGGTGCCCGAGATCAAGCTCACCGACAGCCTCGCCCTGGCGCCCAAGAGCTACCAGATCCTCATCCACGGCACCGTCGCCGCCACC
This sequence comes from Methylobacterium sp. Leaf466, assembly GCF_001425565.1. Taxonomy (NCBI): domain Bacteria; kingdom Pseudomonadati; phylum Pseudomonadota; class Alphaproteobacteria; order Hyphomicrobiales; family Methylobacteriaceae; genus Methylobacterium; species Methylobacterium sp. Leaf466. The sequence goes on from NZ_LMRC01000010.1 coordinate 1,513, forward strand.
CAGGAGATCCGCCCCGGCGAGCTCCTGGTGGTGGTGGGCGACGGCCCGTCGCCGGACGTGCCCAGCGATCCGGTGCGCGAGCCCGCCTTCGGCATGAAGGCGCATTGGGTGCTCGAATCCTACGGCGCCGAGGTCCGCCGCGGCGGCTTCGAACCCATCGACGGCGCCTCGGTGCTGCTGACCCACCTCTCCGAGGTGATCCGCAACAACCTGCCCCAGCTCCTGTCCTACAAGGACATGCGCGGCCTGATCGACCGGCTCGATCCCGAGTACAAGCGCCTCCTCGAGGAGATCTGCCCGTCGCAGATCTCGTATTCCGGTCTGCAGGCGGTGCTCAAGCTCCTGCTCGCCGAGCGCGTCTCGATCCGCAACCTCCACCTCATCCTGGAGGCCATCGCCGAGATCACGCCGCACGCCCGGCGCGCCGAGCAGATCGTCGAGCACGTGCGCATGCGCATCGCCCAGCAGATCTGCGGCGACCTCGCCGAGAACGGCGTCCTCAACGTCCTGCGCCTCGGCGGCGCCTGGGACCTCTCGTTCCACCAGAGCCTCAAGCGCGACGCCAAGGGCGAGGTCATCGAGTTCGACATCGACCCGCGCCTCGTGGAGCAGTTCGGCACCGAGGCCGGTGAGGCGATCCGCACCCGGATGCGCGAGACCCACAACTTCGCCCTCGTCACCGCGCCCGACGCCCGCCCCTACGTCCGCATGATCGTCGAGCGGCTCTATCCGACGCTGGCGGTGCTCTCGCACCTCGAGATCGCGCGCGGCGTCGAGATCAAGTCCCTCGGGACGATCTCGTGACGGCACTGGCGCCCGACAGCTTCCTGTCGGTGTTCATGATCTTCTGCCGGGTCGGGGGCTGCCTCCTGATGATCCCCGGCTTTTCCAGCCCGCGCGTGCCGGCCCAGGTGCGGCTGCTCATCGCCCTCTCGGTGTCGCTGGCGCTGACGCCGCTCCTGCTGCCGCAGTTCCAGGGCAAGCTCGACGACAACCCCGCCACCACCCTGTTCTTCATCGTCAGCGAGAGCATCACCGGCCTCGTCATCGGCTTCCTCGGGCGGATCTTCTTCTTCGTGCTCGAGACGGTGGTGAACGCCGCATCCACCATGGTGGGCTTCGGCGGCATGCCCGGCGCGGTGGCCGAGGGCGTCGACCCGGTGCCGGCGGTGGAGGCGCTGATCATGATGTCGGCCGCCGCCCTGGTCTTTGCCGCCGACATGCACTGGGAGCTGTTTCGCGGCATCGTCGATTCCTACGCCCGCATTCCGCCGGGCCAGGGCGTCGGCTCGCAGACGGCCCTGGTGCGCATCGTCGACCAGATCGGCACCGCCTTCGTGCTCGGCCTCAGGATCACCTCGCCGTTCATTGTCTACGCGGTGGCGGTGAACCTGGCCGCGGGCTTCGCCAACAAGCTCACGCCGACGATCCCGGTGTATTTCATCGCGACCCCGTTCATCATGTTCGGCGGGTTGCTGATGCTCTACTACATCTCGAACGAGTTCATGATGCAGTTCCTGATCGGCTACGTCGACTACCTGCGCAGGGGCTGAGGCGATGACGCCGAGCCAGCGCCTCGCCCGCGCCAAGCGCCTCGTGACGGTGCAGGAGCAGATGCGCCGCGTCGCCGAACGCGATCTGGCCGCCACCCGCCGCGACATCGCCAGCACCGAGGCCGACCGGGCCGCCCTGCTGCAGACGCTGGCGGGGGAACGGATGGCGGGCCTGTTCCTCGATGCCGCCGCCGGCCGCCTGCGCCGGATCGCCGAGACCGCCACGGCGCTCGGTGCCAGGGCTACGGCCCAGGAAAGGACCGTCCTGGCGCGCGGCCTGTCCGAAAAGCAGGCCGAACGCTGGGCCGAGGGGCTCGCCCGCGCCCACCGCGCCGAGGAGGACCGCCGCGAGGCCCTGGAACAGCTCGACCTGCTGATCGCCCGCGGCGGCGGCGGCCTCGACGATGCCCCGACACCAGCCTCCCGAAAGCCAGGCGCGCTATCCGGGTCGTGAAGGCCCGGCGCCGCGCCGCGGCCTTCGGGATTCCCTGTCAGCCCCGGCGACGACCATGAGCATCAGACCCCCATCGGACATCGTTCTCGACGTCGCCCGGGCGGCGGACCCGGCCCGCTACCAGGAAGCCTCGGCCAAGCTCGCCGCCCCCGCGGGCACCGATCCGGCCGCCTTCGGCGACGCCGTGCGCATGGCGGGTGCCGGGGTCCACATGCCCCTCGACGCCCGCGCCACGCTCACCACCCTGCAGAGCGACAGCGCGATGGCCAAGGGCGGCAAGGCGGCCGACCCCTACAAGCAGTTCGAGGCGTTCGTGCTGCGCCAGTTCGTCGAGAAGATGATGCCCGACAAGGCGACCGCGGTGTTCGGCAAGGGCAACGCCGGCGGCATCTGGAAGTCGATGCTGGCCGAGCAGGTCGGCTCGGAGATCTCGAAGGCCGGCGGGCTGGGCATCGCCCGCATCCTGTCGGCGCCGCGCAACGCCGAGGCGGTCACCGTCGAGCGGCAGGCCGCCGACCGGGCCGCCGCCGCCCTCCTGCGGACCAAGGCGACCTCCTGACCGGGCTCGCCGTCCAAGACGCCCCGATGATCGAAGGACCCTCCATGCTGATCGCCTCCCTCAAGCGGCTCGACGCCACCGTCTCGGCCGAGACCGAGGCGCTGCTCGCCCATCGCCCGATCGACCAGGACGCGGTCAACCGGCGCAAGGGCCAGAGCCTGCTCGAACTCACCCGCCTCACCCGCGGCCTCGACCCGGAGCGGGTCGACCCGGAGCTCGCCGAGCAGCTCGCGCGCCTGCGCCGCAGCCTGCAGCGCAACCAGGAGGTGGTGGGCCTGCACCTGCGGGCGGTGGAGGAGATCGCCGAGATCGTCAACGACGCGATCCAGGACGCCGACTCCGACGGGACCTATTCCGCCCGCCGCCGCCGCTGACCGCCCACCGAAAGCCCGGCCGCCGCCATGCGCATCCTCGTCACCGGCCTCTGGATCTGTGCCCTCACCGTCGCCTCCTGCTACGGCGCGGTGACCTGGGGCAGCGGCCTCATGGGCAAGAAGACCGAGCCCTACCTCGAAGGCCTGCAGTACCAGAAGCTGGCGCCCATCAACGTGCCGATGCTCGCGGACGGCAAGGTCACCGGCTACATCGTCGCCGTGCTGGTCTTCACCGCCGACGCGCGGCTGATGCACACCCTCTCGGTGCCGCCCAACGCCTTCGTGGTCGACGAGACCTTCCGCCAGATCTACAGCGACCCCGAGATCGATTTCAGGCGCCTGGCCCGCTACAACGTCACCAAGCGCCTCGCCGAGGTCCGCGCCAAGGTCAACGAGCGCCTGGGCTCCGAGGTCGTCAAGGACATTTTGGTCGAGGAGTTCAACTTCGTGGCCAAGCGGGAGGTGCGGTCTTGAGGGGTGGGCTTGGGGGTTGAAAGCCGGCAGCTTGGGAATGTGAGTGGTCGCTTGTGACCTGCAGCGAACTTTGGCTCGTCGGGCGCTACGAATCCTCATGGGCACTGCTTGCGACCACGTCGCTTCCTGCCTTGCCCCCACTTTGCCCCGGCCCGCCAATTCATGTCAGGCCGGGTCACATCGTCGTTCTAGGATCTTAGCAGGTCCGTTCGTCGTGACTTGGACTGCAAGACTTCAGATTGCAGCGCCCTTTTCGACGACGATGGTGTCAACGACGTCCGCTGGCTCGTAGAGCCACCGTGCCATAGCCCCGGCCGCCATAGCTCCTACGATTGGTGCGAGCCAAAACAGCCAAAGCTGTGCGACGTACTCGCCGCCCGCAAACAAGGCAGGTCCGGTGCTGCGAGCCGGGTTGACCGAGGTGTTGGTCACGGGGATCGAGATCAGGTGGATCAGGACCAGAGCGAATCCGATGGGGATGCCCGCAAAGCCCGTCGCAGCGCCCTTCGACGTCGTGCCGACGATGATGAAGATGAAAAAGAAGGTCGTCAGAAGCTCGATGATCAGGCAAGCGGCAACGCCGTACTTGCCAGGGCTGAGATCACCGTAGCCGTTCGAGGCGAACCCGTTCGGAAGCCAGCCAGCCTTGCCCGATGCGATGACATAGAGGACGAAGGCACCGACCACGGCGCCAACGACCTGGGCGACGATGTAGGGCAGTACGTGCCGGTTCGCACAACGTCCGGCAGACCACAGCCCAAGCGTCACAGCCGGATTGAAGTGGCCACCCGAGATGTGACCGACCGCGTAGGCCATCGTGAGCACGGTCAAGCCAAAGGCAAAGGCGACACCGAGGAAGCCGATGCCGAGTTCCGGGAACGCGGCGGAGAAAACGGCGGCACCACAACCGCCAAAGGTCAGCCAGAAGGTGCCGAAAAACTCGGCCGTCGCCCGGCGCATCGTATCGTGATCCATGTCTGAACCTCCCGCTATAGGATTTCGCGCGGCACTCGAAGAGCAGGTTCGAAATCTCAGATTTGTGCGACGCGAGCAGTCTGCGCTGGCATCTACCGGAACGCATTTCGCGAACGTTGCACGGGCAGAGAGAGACAGCAATTACCGGAACAGCAATGTGCTTACTTTCCGATCGTATTCATGCTCAGAGGGGCTTGAGAAGGACGGCGCGGAAGATCTGATTTCCACCCAAAGCGGCACTTCACACGGTCAAACCCATCGCGTTCAGCCCCAAAGCCTACGCCCGACCCGCCGCCACCCCGCCACGAGCCCGCTGATGACCACCACCGCCCCCAGAAGATTGAGCGCCCACTGCGCCAGTTCGCGCGCAGGCCCGGCGAGGACGAAAAAATCGAGGCGGTGCAGGCCGTCGAACAGCCAGCGGTAGGCGCGGCCGGAGCGGTCGAGGCGCTCGGCGATGGTGCCGTCGCGTGGGTCGACGTGCAGCCAGGTGGCGGCCGGGTCGGCAAAGCGCAGGCGCAGCATCGGCAGCGGCCGCTCGCCGAGGCCGGACCAATGGGCGTCGTGGGCCGTCAGCCGCTCCACCGTCGGCGGCGCGGCCTGGCCCATCGCCCGCATCGCGGCGGCCACGATCTGCGCCTCGTCGGGGCCGGGGCCACCATCGGCCCCCATCACGCGGCGGCCCTCCCGCGTCAGCGACACCACGAGCGGGCGCCCGCCCAGGGTGGTGAAGCGTAGCGCCACCGCGTCCGGGGCCGCGACCCGCCGCAGCCCGGCCGGATCGAGGCCGACCGGGTGCCAGGGGCCGGCCTGGGCGGCCACGAGGGCCGCCGGCGGGGCCGGTCCGGTGAACCAGCGGTTCGGGTTCATCGAGAGCCAGCCGCTGACGAGGAAGCCGGTGAGGGCGAGCCCGCCCGCGAGACCCGAGAGGTGGTGCCAGCGCGCCAGCCCGCGGTAGGGCGTCAGCGCCCCGTTGCGATAGCGCCGGGGCCAGCCGAGCCGCCAGATTCCGAGGACGAGGCCGCTCGCCAGGAGCGGAATCGCGAGTCCCGACAGCCACAGCACCACGTCCCGCCACAGGTCGGGCCGGGCCCGCAGCGGCGTCGGGTAGACCCAATGCACCACGGCGCCGACCCAGTTCCAGCCGCGCTCGAACCGCGTGGTGACGAGGGCGACCTCCCCGGTGGGGGCCGAGACGTAGACCTCGGTGCCGGCCGCATCGGCCAGGGCGACCTTGTGGAAGGGCCGCAGCGGGTCGTAGCGGGCGGTGACGGTCCATTGGTCGCGCGCCACGGGCTCGACGGTGCCGGCACCGGCGAGGGCCCGGGCCTCCTCCGGCGTGAGCGCGGGCCGGCGCTCCCCGGTCCGGGCCGAGACCGTGGCGCGGCCACCGTCCCGGCCGGTGACGCGGTAGACGGGCTCCCCGCCCTGCATCTCCAGTCCGAGGGCGGCGGGTTCGGGCTGGCCGGCCGCCGCGAGGGCGGCGTCGGGGGCGATGGCCACCCGGTCCCAGGCGATCGGCGGCAGGCGGGCGAGCCGCTCGGCCTGCGACAGGCGCGGGAACGGCACGTGCAGCATCACGAGGCCCGAGCCGATCCACAGGGCGACGAGGAGCCCGGCGCCGATCCCGAGCCAGCGATGCCCGAGGATCAGCCAGCGTTTGGCGACCTTCACCACGTCACGCTGTAGGCGACCTCGACCGAGCGCGGCCGCCCGAGCAGCCAGAAGGTCGACCCGCCGGTGACCGGATAGACCGCGTCGAGGAGGTTGTAGGCGCGCAGGCTCAGGCGGGAGGTGTCGTCGATCCGGTAGTCGACGCTGCCGTTCACGACCTCGTAGGCCGGTCGCCGGACCGTGTTGGCGAAGTCGCCCACCGTCTCGCCCACGAACTGCACGCCGGCCCGCGCCTCCCAGCGCGGCGCGAAGGCCCAGGACAGCCACAGGTTGGCCACCCGCTCGGGCACGTTGATCGGCTGGTTGCCCGCGAACGAGACGGCGACCCCGCCCACGGCCTGCTGGAAGCTGTCGTATTGCGCCTGCAAGAGGGCGAGGTTGCCCTCAATGCGCCAGTTCTCCCACAGGCCCAGGGAGGCGAACGCCTCGACCCCGTGGGACGACTGGCTCCCCACCTGGATCGACACGGCGGGGCGCTGCGGGTCGGCGGTCAGGAGGTTGTCCTTCTTGATCCGGTAGCCGGCCAGGGTGAACTCGCCGCGCCCGTCCCAGAACACCTGCTTGTAGCCGACCTCGACCTGTTCGCCGTTCGAGAGCTGGAAGTCCTTCTGGGCCAGGGTGAGGGTGATGAGCGTCCCCACCGGGTCGACGGCCGTGGCGTAGCTCGCATAGAGCGAACTGCCCGGCGTCGGGCTGTAGACGGCGCCGAAGCGATAGCTCACCGCGCTGAAGTCCTTGGTGTAGCCGGCGGCGGGGTTGCGCAGGTCGTTCCGGCGGACGGTCGGCGCGTCGTAGCGGACGCCGGCGATCAGCGAGAGCTGGTCGGACAGGACGAGACGGTTCTCGGCGAAGAGGGAATACTGGTCGGTGCTGGTGGCGTACCCCGGCGTGGTGCCGTCGACGCGCAGGAAGCGGCCCGGATCGACGGCGAAGGGATCGACGGTGCTCACCCCGCCGTAGGGCGCGTTGTTGGTGTGGAGGAAGGAGATGCGGTTGACGTCGAAGCCCGCCACGACGTCGTTGGCGAAGCCGAACAGCTCGCCGCGGACGGTGGCGTCGAAGCGGTTTCCGATCTGCTCCTGGTCGTGGAAGATCTCGATGTAGTCCGAGCGCCTGACGCGGCCGGTGGCCGGGACGAAGGCGTAGGTCTCGGCGTTGCGCCAGCGCCGGTGCGAGGACAGGCGATAGGCGGTGTTGCGGATGGTGACGTCGGCGCTGGGCGACCACTCGGTCTTGAACTGCGTCCAGTCGTCCTTGAAGACGATCCGGCTGTCGTCGACGGTGTAGTTGTTGAAGCGCGTGCGCCGATCGATGCCGCCATTGATGAGGGGCGTCCCGAAATACCGCAGCGGCTCCTGGTAGCCGGAGTCGTGCGAGAGGGTGAAGGCGAGGTCGGGAGTGGCCTGGTAGAACAGCGATCCCGAGACCGCGAGGTTGCTGAACTCGCCGTTCTGGCGCAGCCACCCGTCGGCCTGGTTGGCGCTGACGTTGAGGCGGTAGGCGACCCGGTCGCCGAGGGCGCCGCCGGTGTCGAAGGCCAGGCGCTTCACCCCGTCCGAGCCGAGCGCCACCCGCGCCGCGTTGATGGTGGTGAAGGTCGGCTTCTTGGGCACCACGTTGATGACGCCGCCGATGGCGCCGTCGCCCGACAGCACCGAGGCGGGGCCGCGCAGCACCTCGATCCGGTCGACGTTCCAGGTGTCGAACGGGAAGGTGATGGTTCCGGTGCCGACGTAGAGGCGGGTGCCGTCGTAGAGCTGCATCACCGAGTTGACCCCGGCGAACCCGCGCGAGGTGTACGCCCCGAAGCCGTTGCCGGGCGCGGCGATGGTGGTGATGCCGGCCGCGTTCTGGGTCACCGCCTCCTGCACCGTCTCCTGGCCGCGCTCGCGGATCTTCTGGCCGGAGACGACCTCGACGCTGGCCGGCGTCTGGAGCGGCGACAGGTCGAGGCGGCTGCCGGTCCGGTTGGGTGTCGCGAGGTTCAGGCCGGTGGGTGCCGCCGTGTAGGGGGTCGGCGCCAGCAGGCGGGTTCCCGTCCCGGAGCCGGCCACCGCCAGTTCCGAGAGGGTGGCGGCGGCGTGGTCCTCGCCCGGGCGGGGGGCGTCATGCGCCGCGAGGGAGACCTTCGCGAGGGAGACCTGCGCCACGAGGAAAGCCGGAGCGAGGGCGAAGACGGACATCGGCCGTCGGCGACCGGACGGTCGTCGGGCGAGAGAATGGGACGACATGGGCAGCGAGGCCTCGGGCGACGGCAGTGGCACGTCACCGCGAACGAAGCCTCGGCTCAGGCGGTCTCCGAAAAAGACACGCGCCCGCCTCGACACCCACCAGGACACCCCGCCCGATGCGTTTCGCGTGTGACCACGACTGACGGCAGGTCTCCTGGCTCGCGGGTCGCTGTCCCGTCATCGTCTTCCCAGGCCCGAGGAACCCAGTGACGTGTTGATGAAGGACTCGCCGCTTACAGTTGCGGGGGCAGCCGCGGCATCGGGCGATCCTTGCGGACCCTCGCCCTCACCGCGTTCCCTTTTGATCCTCTCGCGAGGAACCGTCGACCCGAGGCTAGCGCGCCGGCGAAGACCGCGTCAATCGCGCACAGGTCCGGTCACGGCACGCTCACCGGAACGTGTGGCATCCGCGACGCACCCAACGCGGGGTGCGGCCTCAGCCGCGCCGGCTCATCCGGCCGCCCATGCCCTCGCAGCAGCAGGCCGCCTTCGTGCCCTTGGCCGAGCCGTGCTTCATCCCACCGTGCTTCATGCCCCCGTCTTTCATGGCCATATCGCCCCGGCCGCACATGGCCCCCGCCTTGCCGCCCTTCGCGCCGCAGCAGCTCATGGCGGAGGCGGGCGCGGCGGCCAGCAGGAGGAGGACGGCGGTCGAGGCGGCGAGCTTGGCGATCATGGGGGGACGGGTCTCCGTTGCCCCGCCATCCTACCACCGATCGGCGGCCCGATGCAGGGGCGTGCGGCGTCATCCCCCATCGGCGAGGATCGCCCCGCGATAGGTCTCCACCACCTCGCAGAACGGGACGCCGTCGGCGGTGCTGAGCACGGCATGGATCGCGAAGAGCGCCGTGGCGGGACCGGGCCGCCCCGCCGTTTGCGTCCACAGCCGCTCCAGCGACAGGTTGCGACGCTGCGGCGCCAGGGCATGGACGGCACGGCCGAAGGGCGTGGCCGTGGTGTCGAGGACCCGGTTCATGCCCGGCGTGAGGCGTTCGGGCACGTACCAGTTCTGCGCCTCCGACAGGACGTGGGCGCCGCAGGTGAGCCGCACCCGGCGGTAGCGCACGAGGTCCGGCGAGCCGACGCCGAGGCGCTCGCACTGCTGGGCGGAGGGCGCCCGCGCCGCCGCCGTCACCGGTACGGCGCACAGGCGGGAACCGCCGGCCGACAGTCCGCGCTCGTGGCACCATTCCTCGAGGACGGCGGTCGCGCTCGGCCCGGCCAGGAGCCGGTCCGTCAGCAGCGTCACGAGCCCGGCGGTCCCGAGCGGCGCGGCGGACGGATCGGTCATCGACGGACGACGAGGGCGAATGGCCATGGCGTCGCCGGACAGGATCGACCTGTCGACCGCCTCATGACCGAGATGACGCGACGTGTGATCAAGAGGCCCCGGGATGTCAGGATGTGGCCGATGCAGCGCGATTCTTGCGGCATCGCGTTTGCCGATCGACGCGAGAGCGACCGCTGGCGGGCACCACCGCCGCACCCCGCGGGAGCGAGATCGGTGCCGAGCCGTGGCACTCCATACAACGTGTTGGAGCTCACGAAAACGCTCCTCGTCACGAGGGCGATTGAGGCCGGCAAAGATGCTGGAGGGTGACGAGGATCACCGTCGACACCCGCGTCTCGTCCTCGCGGGGAACCTCGACAGGTCGGCGCGCCTGTGCTGGAGCGCTCCTTGCTGCGGTCTCCACATCGTCACACGAGCGTCCGGGCTGCGGATTATGAGCGCAGCGGCGCCTCTTACACCGCCGGGGAAGAGCTCCTTTGGACCGAACCGTCCGATATGCCCTGTACTTCACCCCCGCACCGGGGACGGCTCTCGCCGCCTTCGGCGACGCGGTCCTCGGCGCCGTGCCGACGTTGGGGCCGGCCACGCTCCGGGCCCTCCTTGCCGCCAGGACCGAGGAGCCGCGCGTCTACGGCTTCCACGCCACGATGAAGGCGCCGTGGCGCCTCGGCCCGGGCGTGACGGAAGCCGATCTCCTGGCGGCGGCCGAGGCCCTCGCTGCCCATCGACCGCCTCTGCCTGTCGGCTCGCTGCGCGTCGCCGCGCTCGGACATGTCGCCGCCCTGGTGCCGGAGTCGCCGCCGCCGGCCCTCGGCCTGCTGGCCGCCGAATGCGTGGCCGCCCTCGACCCGCTGCGGGCCCCCCTCTCGGCAGCCGAGCGCGTCCGGCGCCACCCCGAGCGCCTCGACCCGCGGGGGCGGGCGCTGCTGGAGCGTTGGGGCTACCCGCACGTCTTCGAGGCGTTTGGGTTTCACATGACGCTGACCGGCCGCCTCGGCCCCGAGGACAGGGCCGTGATCCTGCCGCTGCTGACGGAGGCCGCTGCGGACCTGCCGGACCTGGTGATCGACGCCCTGAGCGTGGTCGTCCAGGACGGCGCCGATCCATTCCGGCTCTTGCGCCGTATTCCGTTCGCGCCTTGAGGCGCATGCGAGGGCCTCGAACCGCCCCGGCCGCGACACGCAGGTCGGCGCCCGCTCGCGGCTGAGCGAGACGGTCCTCGACGACGGTTCCCGATATCGCCGAGGACGGGCCAGGCGAACCACGCGACGATCGGCAAGGTCTGCCCGATCGCCTCGAACCGCGAGCACAAGAGTACCGGCTCATCATTAGCCGGACAACTGTCATTCCTCTGTCGTGCGGGGCGGCTTTACCGTGGTTCATCGCTCCTGCCGGACAGTCTCATGCTGGTTCTCGAAGATCTGATCCGTCGTTACGGCGATCGCCGTGCGGTGGACCGCGTCTCCCTCGCCATCCCGCGCGGCCGCTTCGTCGGTGTCATCGGGCGCTCGGGCGCGGGCAAGTCGACCCTGCTGCGGATGATCAACCGCCTCGTCGAACCGACCGGCGGGCGCATCCTGTTCGACGGCCTCGACGTCACGGCCCTGCGCGGCCGCGACCTGCGGCGCTGGCGGGCCCGCAGCGCCATGATCTTCCAGCAGTTCCACCTGGTCGGCCGCCTCGACGTCCTGAGCAACGTGCTGATGGGGCGCCTCTGGGAGGTGCCCAGGCACCGCTCGCTCCTCAAGCTCTGGTCGGAGCGCGAGCGCGCCCTGGCGCTCGCCGCCCTCGACGACTTCGGCATGGGCGATTTTGCCGGCCACCGGGCCGACCAGCTCTCCGGCGGCCAGCAGCAGCGCGTCGCCATCGCGCGGGCGATGATGCAGGCCCCCGATCTCATCCTGGCCGACGAGCCCGTGGCCTCCCTCGATCCGCGCAACACCCGGATCGTCATGGACGCGCTGGCCGAGGCCAACCGCCGCCACGGCATCACCGTGCTGTGCAACCTGCATTCCCTGGATCTGGCCCGCAGCTACTGCGACCGCCTGGTCGGCCTCGCCGACGGCCGCCTCGTGTTCGACGGCGCGCCGGCCGACCTCACCGAGGACGTCGCCCGCCAGCTCTACGGGCTCGAGGCCGGCGAGGTGCTCGACGCGCCCGCGCCCGTCCTCAAGGCCTACCCCACCGCCCTCGTCGCCTGATCCGTCCCGGACGCCTTCGGAAGAATCCCATGCTGAACCGTCGCACCCTCGCCGGCGCCCTCGCGCTCGCCCTCCTCGCCCTGCCCGCCGCCGCGCAGGATTGGAAGGCGGCCTATCCGGAGCTGACCCTGGCGGTGATCCCGGCCGAGAACGCCTCCGGCACGAGCGACCGATACGCGCCGCTGACCGGCTACCTGACCAAGAGCCTCGGCGTGCCGGTCAAGCTGCGCATCGCCAACGACTACGCCGCCGTGATCGAGAGCCAGCGCGCGGGCAACGCCCAGCTCGCCTTCTACGGCCCCGCCTCCTTCGCCCGCGCGGTGATGACCGGCGTGAAGGTCGAGCCCATCGTCAACCAGACGCACGACACCGGCGCCTCGGGCTACTACTCGGTGATCTACGTGCGCGCCGACAGCCCGTACAAGACGATCGCCGACCTGAAGGGCAAGAACCTCGCCCTGGTCGATCCCAACTCCACCTCCGGCAACCAGGCGCCGCGGTTCTTCCTGCACAAGGCCGGCTACCCGGTGGACGCGTTCTTCGGCAAGACCGTCTATGCCGGCAGCCACGAGAACGCCGTCCTCGCCCTCGTCCAGGGGACGGTGGACGCCGCCGCCAACCTCTACAACACCGACACCGACACCATGGTCACCCGCATGGCCGCCAAGGGCATGCTCAAGAAGCCCGACGGCTCAGCCATGACGCAGGCCGATTTCCGCGTGGTCTTCAAGTCCGACTTCCTGCCCGAGGGCCCCTTCGCCATGCTGGCGAGCCTACCCGACGACCTCAAGGCGAAGGTCCGCCAGGCCCTGGTGGACCTGCCGAAGGCCGACAAGGCGGCCTTCGACCGGCTCTCGGACGGCAAGGACCTCGGCCTCGCCCCCGTGACCCTGAAGGACTACCAGCCGGTCATCGAGATGCTGAAGTTCAACGACGAGCAGCGTCGCAAGTCCTGATGCGGGTTGCAGGCCCCGATCCGGGCCGCACGGGTCCGTGCCGGCCGATCCCCGTGCTTGAGACCGTCAGCCCCCTGCCCCCCGACCGCGCCGCCGCCCTGGCGCAGGCCTATGACGGCGCCGTCGCGGCGAGCCGGCGTCGGGTCTGGATCGGCCTCGCGGTGCTCGTCGTCCTCACGGGGCTCGCCGCGCAGGCCGCCGAGGTGCGCCCCGGGGTGCTGGCTGCGAACATCGGGAAGTTCACCGACTACATCGCCCAGATCCTGCCGGCCCTGACCCTCGGGAACCTCGGGGGCGACCTCGCCGAATGGTACTGGGGCTGGCCGAAATGGCTCGCGCTCCTCGGCGAGACCCTCCTGATGGCCTATCTCGGCACCCTGCTCGGGGCCATCGGCGGTTTTCTCCTGTGCTTTGCCGCCGCCGGCAACGTGGCGCGCAGCCGGACCGGATGCTTCCTCGTCCGGCGCATCCTCGAATTCTGCCGGACGGTGCCGGAGATCGTGTTCGCGCTGATCTTCGTCATCGCCTTCGGCCTCGGGCCGATGGTGGGCGTGCTGGCCCTGGCGATCCACACCACGGGGGCGCTGGGCAAGCTGTTCGCCGAGGTGGTCGAGAACATCGACCTGAAGCCGGTGGAGAGCCTCACCGCCGCGGGTGCCGGCCGCATCGAGACCCTGCGCTTCGCCGTGCTGCCGCAGGTGCTCTCGAACTTCGTCTCCTACGGGCTGCTGCGCTTCGAGATCAACGTGCGGGGCGCGGGCGTGATGGGGTTCGTGGGCGCCGGCGGCATCGGGCAGGAACTCCTCGTGGCGATCCGCAACTTCTACTACGCGGACGTCAGCGCGATCCTGGTCCTGATCATCCTCACCGTGATGGCGATCGACCTCGGGACCGAGCGCCTGCGCCATCACCTCCTCGGAGGCCTGCGATGACGCCCCGCGACCCGAACCCGGCCGAGATCGCGGCGTTGCGCCAGCGCTATCCCGAGACCTTCCGGCCGGCCCGGGGGCCCCGGCTCCTGGCCTGCCTCGCGGTCGCCGGGCTTATCGCCGTCGCGGGCTACGCGATGGTGCGGCTCGACTTCTCCGCCGTGCGCCTCCTCGCCGGCCTCGGGCGGCTCGGCGAATTCAGCCTGATGATGCTGCCGCCCGATCCGGCCGGACAGGCCTGGACCTTCCTGCGGGCGCTGGCCGAGACCCTCGGCATCGCCTTCATCGGCACGCTGACGGCGGCGCTGCTCGCCTTTCCGGTGGCGTTCCTCGCCGCCCGCAACGTCGTGCCGAACCCCTTCGTGCACTTCACGATCCGGCGCGGCCTCGACGTGATGCGCTCCGTCGACGTGCTGATCTGGGCTTTGATCTGGATCAACGTCGTCGGGCTCGGGCCCTTCGCGGGCGCGCTTGCCATCGCCTGCGCGGATTTCGGGGCGCTGGGCAAGCTGTTCTCGGAGGCCGTCGAGACCGTCGACGCCAAGGCCGGCGAGGGCGTCTGCGCATCGGGCGGCGCCGAACTGCACCGCATCCGCTTCGGCCTCATCCCGGCGGTGCTGCCGGTGCTCGGCAGCCAGGTGCTGTACTTCTTCGAGTCGAACACCCGCTCGGCCACCATCATCGGCATCGTCGGCGCGGGGGGAATCGGCCAGTACCTCACCGAGTTGATCCGCGTCCTCGAACTGCGCCAGGTCGCCTTCCTGATCCTGATGATCCTCGTCACCGTCGCGGCCATCGACGCCGTCTCCGGGCGCCTGCGCCGGGCGCTGATCGGAACGGCACGCTAGGCGGGCTTCGCGAAAGCGGTCGCCGGTTCTGCGCCGAAGACCTGCGACGGAGGACCTGCGACGGGGAAGACCTGCGACGGGGAAGACCTGCGACGGACCAGGGACCCGGGCAGGTTCGCGCCTACTCCACCACCAGCTCGACCCGGTCGGCGGCGAACAGGCTGCGGGTGGCCTGGATGCGCCGGCCCTCCCCGTCCACGTTCACGCTGGTCAGCGCGATCACGGTGCGGCCGGGGGCGATGTCGAGGCGCCCGGCCTCCGCCGCCGTGGCGGGGCGCGCGCCGATCCGCGTCGAGAGCCGGGTGTAGTCGGCCACGCCGAACCGCGCATAGGCGCGGGTGATCGAGCCGCAGTCGGCGTAGGCGGCGTCGAAGCCGGAAAAGCGCGGCAGCGGCAGGCAGGTCCGCGCCGTCGAGATCGGGGCGCCGTCGGCCAGGTGGCGCGTCAGGAGTTCGAGGATGGGGGCGCCGGGGGCGATCCCGAGGGCCTCCGCCCACTCCGCATCCGCCGGCACGGCGGCGGCCGAGACGAGGTCGCCCCAGGCCTCGCGGCCAGCCCGCGAGACGATCTCGGAGAACCGGGTCCGGGGGCCGATCGGGTAGGTGAGCGGCCCCTGCTCCACGAAGGTACCCTTGCCCTGGGACGTCCGCACCAGCCCGCCCTCGGCGAGCACGCCGAGCGCCCGGCGCACCGTGTGGCGGTTCACGCCGAAACGCGCGGCCAGCGCCGACTCGGCGGGAAGCTGCGCCCCGGCGGCGAATTCGCCGCTGTGGATGGCATGGCCCAGCGCATCCGCGATCTGGCGCCAGGCGGCGAGGCCGCCCCCGCGCTGGAGGGCCGTCACGCCCGTGTCGCTCGCATCCTGCATGACGTGATCGAAAATCCGTTGTGCTTATCGATCCACATGTCTATACATATAGACATGTTGGAAGAGAGGCCCCGATGCCGAGCGCCAGCCAAACACCACCTGATCCCGGGATGCCAGACCTCGCGATGCGCCGGCGCGCGATGGCGCGGGCGGGCACCGCGACGGAAGGCGAGTTGCGCGAGGCCCTGGCGCAGGCCGGCCTCACGCCGGAGGCGGAGGATCTGCGGGCGCCGGAGACCGGCCTCGTCATGGTGCGCGGGCGCATCGGCGGCGACGGCCGGCCCTTCAATGCCGGCGAGGCCACGGTGACCCGGGCGGCGGTGCGCCTGCCCGGCGGCGAGACGGGGTTCGCCTACCAGCTCGGACGCGACCGGACGCGGGCCCGCCTCGCCGCCATCCTCGACGCGCACTGGCAGCGCCCGGAGGCGAGGCCCGCCCTCGAGGCGGCCCTGGCGGCCATCGCCGAGCGCCGGGCCGAGGCGGCGGCTTTGGCCGCCCGCAAGGTCGCGGCGACGCGGGTGAACTTCTTCACCCTGGCGCGGGGAGAGGATTGATGGCCCAGCCTCACGTCCAAACTCTCGCGCAACCCCTCGCCCACGGCCAACCTCTCGCCCACGGCCAACCCCTCGCCCACGGCTTCGCCGACCCCGTCCACGAGGGGCAGGCGGTGTTTCGCGCCGCGATGGAGGCCCTGAGCCGGCCCGGCCGCCTGCTCCCCCTCGTCACGACCCTGATGCCCCCTGCCCCGCTCACGCCCGAGCTCGCCGCCCTGGCGCTGGCGCTGGCCGATGCCGACACGCCGGTCTGGCTCGACGCTCCCTTGCGGACCGATCCGGCGGTCGCGGGCTTCCTGCGCTTCCACACCGGGGCGCCGATCGTCGCGGAGCCGGCCCAGGCGGCCTTCGCGCTGATCGCCGACCCCGGCCGCTGCCCGGCCTTCACCGCGTTCGCCCAAGGCTCCCCCGCCTATCCGGACGCCTCCGCCACCCTGGTCCTCGCCGTCGCGGCCCTGTCGGACGAGACGGGCCTCGCCTTCGAAGGGCCGGGCATCCGGGGCACGGCCCGGCTCGACGCGGCCCCCCTGCCCGCGGACTGGCCCTCGCGGCTGGCTCACAACCATGCCGGCTTCCCGCAAGGGCTCGACCTCCTGTTCGTCGCGGCCGGACGGCTGGCCGCGCTGCCCCGCTCCGCCCGTCCGCTCGCCCCGGAGGCCTGACCGTGTATGTCGCCGTGAAGGGTGGCGAGGCCGCCATCGACAACGCCCACCGGCTGCTGGCCGAGACCCGGCGCGGCGACCCCGCCGTGCCCGACATGAGCGTGGCGCAGATCCGCGAGCAGATGCGCCTCCTCGTCGACCGGGTGATGACGGAGGGCTCCCTCTACGACCCCGATCTGGCGGCCCTCGCCCTGAAGCAAGCGCGCGGCGACGTGATCGAGGCGGTGTTCCTGGTGCGCGCCTACCGCACCACGCTGCCGCGCCTGGGTGCGACGGAGCCGGTCGATACCGGCGCGATGACCCTGAGCCGCCGGATCTCCGCCACCTTCAAGGACCTGCCCGGCGGCCAGGTACTCGGCCCGACCTTCGACTACACCCACCGCCTCGTGGACTTTTCCCTGGGCGACGGGACCGCTCCCGAGCCCGCCGCCGAGGCCGAGCCGGCCGCTGACGCCGCCGCCTGCCCGCGCGTCACCGATCTCCTCGGCCGGGCCGGCCTGCTCGAACCCTCGCCGGAGGATCTGGGCGCGCCGATCGGCGACCTCACCCGCGAGCCGGTGGACTACCCGGCCGACCGCGCGGTGCGGCTCCAGGCGCTGGCACGCGGCGACGAGGGCTTCATCCTGGCGCTCGGCTACTCGACGCAGCGCGGCTACGGCCGCACCCACCCCTTCGTCGGCGAGATCCGGGTCGGCGCGGTGGAGCTCGAGGTCACGCCGGAGGAACTCGGCTTTTCCGTCGGCCTCGGTTCGGTGGACATGACCGAGTGCCAGATGATCAACCAGTTCCACGGGAACGGCCCGGTGCCGCCGCAATTCACCCGGGGCTACGGCCTCGTCTTCGGCCAGGGCGAGCGCAAGGCCATGGCCATGGCGCTCGTCGACCGTTCCCTGCGCGCCGCCGAACTCGGCGAAGCCGTGGTGGTGCCCGCCCAGGACCAGGAATTCGTGCTGGCCCATTGCGACAGCCTGCAGGCGACGGGCTTCGTCGAGCACATGAAGCTGCCGCACTACGTCGACTTCCAGGCCGAACTCGACCTCGTCCGGCGCCTGCGTGCCGAGCACGGCGCGCGCGCGCTCGAGGACCCCGTCCAGCGGGAGGCCGCCGAATGAACGCGCGCGTCACGGTCTCCGCCGGCAGCGGCTACAACTTCGCCTATCTCGACGAGGGCACGAAGCGGATGATCCGCCGTGCCATCCTGAAGGCCATCGCGATCCCCGGCTATCAGGTGCCGTTCGCCGCCCGCGAGATGCCGATGCCCTACGGCTGGGGCACCGGCGGCGTACAGGTCACGGCCGCGATCCTGGGTGCGTCGGACGTGCTCAAGGTGATCGACCAGGGCGCCGACGACACCACCAACGCCGTCTCGATCCGCCGCTTCTTCACCGCAACGGCGGGGATCGCCACCACGACGCGCACGGCGGAGGCGAGCGTGATCCAGACCCGCCACCGCATCCCCGAGGCGCCGCTGTCCGAGGGGCAGGTGCTGGTCTACCAGGTGCCGATCCCCGAACCCCTGCGCTTCCTCGAGCCGCGCGAGACCGAGACGCGCCAGCTCCATGCGCTCGCCGAATACGGCCTGATGCACGTCAAGCTCTACGAGGACATCGCCCGCCACGGGCACATCGCCACCACCTACGCCTACCCGGTGGAGGTGGCCGGCCGCTACGTGATGGATCCCTCGCCGACTCCGAAGTTCGACAACCCGAAGATGGACGATTGTCCCGCGCTCCAGCTCTTCGGCGCGGGCCGCGAGAAGCGCATCTACGCGATCCCGCCCTACACGCGGGTGCGCAGCCTCGACTTCGAGGACCATCCCTTCCGGGTCCAGAGCTTCGAGCGCCCCTGCGCCCTCTGCGGGGCGCGCGCCGTCTACCTCGACGAGGTCGTGCTCGACGATGCCGGCGGCCGGATGTTCGCCTGCTCGGACACCGACCATTGCGAGACCCGCCGCGCCGACGGCCACGCGGGAGAGGCGTCATGACCGAACCCCTGCTCACGGTCGAGGGGCTGACCAAGCGCTACGGCCGGCGCCTCGCCTGCGACGGCATCGGCTTTTCCCTCGATCCCGGCGAGGTGCTGGCGGTGGTGGGCGAATCGGGCTCCGGCAAGTCGACCCTGCTCTCGCTGATCGCGGGCGAGGTCGCGGCCGATGCCGGCGCCGTCTCCTACCGCATGCGCGACGGTGCCACCCGCGACCTCGCCGACCTGAGCGAGGCCGAGCGCCGGGCCCTAATGCGCACCGACTGGGGCTTCGTGCGCCAGGACGCGACGCAGGGCCTGCGCATGGCGGTCTCGGCCGGGGGCAATGTCGGCGAGCGCCTGATGGGTGTGGGAGACCGCCATTACGGCCGCATCCGCGCCACCGCCCTCGACTGGCTCGCCCGCGTCGAGATCGCGCCCGACCGGGTCGACGACCCGCCGACGCGCTTCTCCGGCGGCATGCGCCAGCGCCTGCAGATCGCCCGCAACCTCGTGACCGCACCCCGCCTCGTGCTCATGGACGAGCCGACCTCGGGCCTCGACGTCTCGGTCCAGGCCCGCCTCCTCGACATGATCCGGGGGCTGGTGGCCGAACTCGGCCTGGCGGTGATCATCGTCACCCACGATCTCGCCGTGGCGCGCCTGCTCTCGCACCGCGTCCTCGTCATGCGGGCGGGCCGGGTGATCGAGACCGGCCTCACCGACCAGGTCCTCGACGACCCGCAGGCCGCCTATACCCAGCTCCTCGTCTCCTCGGTGCTGGCCGCATGACGCCGCTCCACATGACGCCGCTTCTCACCCCGCCGCTCCTCGCCTTCCAGGACGTCGCCAAGAGCTTCACCCTGCACCTGCGCGGCGGGACGGTGCTCCCCGTCGTCGCGGGGGCGACCTTGGCGGTCCATCCGGGCGAATGCGTCGTGCTCGGCGGCGCCTCGGGGGCCGGCAAATCCTCGCTCCTCAAGATGGCCTACGGCAACTACCGCTGCGCCACGGGTGCCATCCGGGTCCGCGACGGCGACCGCACCGTCGACCTGGCCGCCGCGGCACCCCGCGAGATCCTGAGGCTGCGTCGTACCACGCTGGCCTACGTCTCGCAGTTCCTGCGCGTGATCCCCCGCGTCGGCGCCCGCGCCGTGGTGGAGGCCGCCGGCATCGAGGGGGGCCTGGCGCCGGAGGTCGCCCGTGCCCGCGCCGCCGACCTGCTCGCGCGCCTCAACCTGCCCGAGCGCCTGTGGGCGCTGCCGCCCGCCACCTTCTCGGGGGGCGAGCAGCAGCGGGTCAACATCGCCCGCGGGCTGATCGCCGACCGGCCCATCCTGCTCCTCGACGAGCCCACCGCCTCGCTGGATGCCCGGAACCGGGCCGTGGTGGTCGACCTCGTCGCCGAGAAGCGCGCGGCGGGTGCCGGCATCCTCGGGATCTTCCACGACGCCGATGTCCGCGAGGCGGTGGCGACCCGCATCGTCGACGTCGCGGCCTTTCGCGGGGCGATGGCCGCATGAAACGGGAACACGCACGCATGACGGACCGGGTCGAGATCCTCGAGAACGCGCGCCTGGTGCGCCCCGACCGGGTCGAGACCGGCTGGCTCGCCGTGGTCGACGGGCGCATCGCCGAGATCGGCACCGGCACGGCCCCGGAGCGCGGCCTCGACTGCGGCGGCGACACCATCGTCCCGGGGCTCGTCGAACTCCACACCGACCATCTGGAGAGCCACTACGCGCCGCGTCCGGGCGTGCGCTGGCACCCCCTCGGGGCGGTGCTGGCCTACGACGCGCAGATCGCGGCCTCGGGCATCACCACGGTGTTCGATTCCCTGCGCGCCGGCACCGACCCGGACGGCAGCGGGCTGGGCACCGAACTGGAGCTCCTCGCCGCCGCCCTGGCGGAGGCGCAAGGGGCGGACCTGTTCCGGGCCGAGCACCGCACGCACCTGCGCTGCGAGATCCCTAGCCCCGACGTGGTGGACACCGTGCGGGCGTTCGCGGAGCGCTACAGCATCGGGCTCCTGTCGCTGATGGACCACACGCCGGGCCAGCGCCAGTTCCGGGACGTGGCCAAGTACTACGTCTATGCCGGGCGCGGCGGTCGATCGCTGGAGGAGATCAAGCTCAACACCGAGCGCAAGATGCGCGACGGCCGCGCCCTCAACGCGGTGAACCGGCCCGCCCTCGTCGCGCTGGCGCGCGAACGCGGGATTCCGCTGGCCAGCCACGACGACACCACCCTGGCCGACGTGGCGCTCTCGCGCGAGGAATCGGTGGCGCTCGCCGAGTTCCCCACCACCCTGGAGGCGGCCGAGGCCTCGCACGCAGCCGGCATCACCGTGATGATGGGCGCCCCCAACCTGATCCGGGGCGGCTCGCATTCCGGCAACGTCGCGGCCCAAACCCTGGCGGAGGCCGGCACCCTGCGCATCCTGTCCTCGGATTACGTACCGGCGAGCCTGCTGATGGCGGCCTTCGCGTTGCCCGAGCGGGTCCCTGGCATCACCCTGCCGGAGGCCATCGCCACCGTGACGGCCAATCCCGCGACAGCCACCGGGCTCACCGATCGCGGCCGGTTGGAACCGGGATTGCGTGCCGACCTCGTCCGCGTGCGCCTCGCCCGAGGGGTGCCGGTGGTGCGCCAGGTCTGGCGTGCGGGCGAGCGGGTGGTGTGATGGCGGGCGGCTTCGTCCTCGTCGTCGGCCCGAGCGGGGCCGGCAAGGATACCCTGCTGCGGCTGGCGCGCGACCGCCTCGCGGGGGATCCCCGCTTCGTCTTCCCGCGCCGGCTCGTCACCCGGCCCCCCTCCGCCCACGAGGCCAACCTCGAACTCGACGACGTCGCCTTCGACATGGGCGTGCAAGCGCATGCCTTCGCGCTTCATTGGCGCGCCCACGGCCTCGGCTACGCCATCCCCGCCGAGACCGTGAGGCAGGCGGACGACGGGCATTGGATCGTCTGCAACGTGTCCCGTCGCATCGTTTCGCTGGCGCGCCGCACCCTGCCCCGTGTCAGCGTCGTGCAGGTCACGGCCTCGCCGGAGGTTCTCGCCAGACGCCTTGCGACCCGCGGCCGCCCCGAGGACGGCGACCTGCGCGCCCGCCTCGACCGCGCGATCCCGATCGAGGCCGAATGCACGATCCACAACGATGCCGACGCAGAGGGTGCGGCCGACCGCCTCGTGGTACATCTGCGCGCGTGCGTTGCCGGCGCGCGGCCGGGTGCCCACACGAATTGCGTCTGATGGCTTCGCACCGCGGATGTCGGTCATCCTCGGGCGCCGCGCGGGCTCGGTGAGACGGTTCCCGCTTGATCCAAGCGGGAACCGTCTCATCCCGAGGTGCCGTGGCGATGCCGCTGTGGGGGCATTTCGGGATGGGGTCGCGCCCGGGGCCATCGAAGCCGCGGCGGCGGCATGACCCGGCCAACCGGACCGTCGTCGGACACGCTCGTCCCGATCGATCACGCGCAGCGCCGCCAGGACCGTTTCATGGCGCTGTCGTATTCATGGCGCCGTCGTATTCATGGCGCTGTCGTAAATCGCGGCTACGGAATGGCCACGTCCCACTGCCGCCTGCGTTCAGACACGGCATTCGCGCTCAAACGACTATCGTTGGTTGGCTATAGGCCCGGTGAAGACCGATGGTTCTTCAAAGGAAGCCGGCTGACCGACTTGGATGCCCGCGCGCCCGCCGTGTCCTGATCCCCGGCCATCTTCGGATCTGAGCCGCAATGACAACCGATTATCACGTTCTGGCAAACGGTTCCCTAATCCAGGATTGGTCGAATGCAGGGTTGATCACGACGAACGACGAGTGGGCCGGCGTGCCGAGCATCGTCGGATATCGCGGCGACGACATCACGACGGTGACCGGCGCCGACCCGCAGACCCTCGCCGGGGACGGCACGGTCACGGTGGACGTGAACGCCAACCAGACCAATCCGAACGGCTTCTCCACCGGCGGCGTCGCGGAATTCGCGCTGTCCGACCCCACGGTCGCCCTGGCCGGATCGGGGACGGCCGACGCGCCCAACCTCGTCATCCACCTCGACACCACCGGCCGGCGGGACGTCACCGTCTCCTACACCCTGCGCGACCTCGAGGACGGCGCCGACAACGCCGCGCAGGCGGTGGCGCTGCAATACCGGGTCGGGACCACCGGCGCCTGGGTCAACCTGCCGGCCGCCTACCGCGCCGACGCCAGCGCGGGCCCGAACACCTTCGGGCCGGACGGCGTCGTCACCGCCGTGCTGCCCGCCGCGGTCGAGAACCAGCCGCAGGTGCAGGTGCGCGTCATCACCACCAACGCCCTCGGCAACGACGAGTGGATCGGCATCGACGACATCAGCGTCACGAGCGCGGGTGCGGCGGTGGTCCCGGCCCTGTCGGTGGCCGACGTCGCCATCGCGGAAGGGGATGCCGGCACGACGCAGGTGGTCTTCACCGTGTCCCTCGACGCCCCGGCACCGGCGGGCGGCGTCGCCTTCGACATCGCCACCGGCGAAGCGACCGCCACCGCGGGCAGCGACTACGTCGCCGCCGCCACCGGCCTCACCATCGCGGCCGGGCAGACCTCGGCGACCTTCGCCGTGACGGTCAACGGCGACACCGTGTTCGAGCCGGCCGAGAGCTTCGGGGTGAGCGTGACGAACGTGGTCGGCGCGACGGTGGCCGACGGCGAGGCCGTGGGCACCCTCCTCAACGACGAGACCCCGCCGACCATCGGCGGCATCGCCGTGTACGACGCGGCGCCCTCGCTCACCGGCACCCAGGGCGCGGCGCCCGTTGCCACGAACGCGCTCCAGCTCGTGCGGCTGGGCGCCTACGCCACCACCGACGACGCCGCCACCGGGGACGCCCCGAACGCCGAGGTCGTGGCCTACGACGCCACCACCGCGAGCCTCTACGTGCAGAACACCAACGAGAACCGCATCGAGATCGTGACGATCTCGGCCACCGGCAGCCTCGCAAAGAGCGGCGAGATCCTGCTCGCCGGCCTCGACCAGTACGGCGCGGTGAACTCCGTGGCGGTCTTCGACGGCCTCGTGGCGATCGCCTATGCCAATGCCGCCGGCGACCAGCCCGGCCGCGTCGCCCTGTTCGACGCCGACGGGAGCTTCCTCAGCTCCCTCGTCGTCGGCGTCGGCCCCGACCAGGTCGTCTTCACGCGCGACGGCCAAAAACTCCTCGTCTCCAACGAGGGCGAGCAGTTCACGGTTGCCAGCAACCCGGTCGGCAGCGTGTCGATCATCGACGTGTCGGGTGGCGTGGCCGGCGCCGCGACGGCGGCGGTCACCGCCACCGTGGGCTTTGGCGCCCTCGACGGCAGCGAGGCCGCCCTGCGCGCCAAGGGGCTCGCGATCAGCCCCGGCAACACCGCCTCGTCCGACATCGAGCCGGAGTACATCACGATCTCGCCCGACAACCGGTTCGCCTACGTCACCCTGCAGGAGGTCAACGGCGTCGCCGTGATCGACCTCGCCAACCCCGGCACGGCGCCCATCGCGATCCAGCCCCTCGGCAGCGTCGACCGCTCGCTGCCCGGCAACGCGTTCGACGCCTCCGACCGTGACGGCCCCGGGGGCGATCCGGCCGTCACCGTCGCCACCACCCCCACGGCCACGCCGATCTACGGCCTGCTCCAGCCCGATGCGATCGCCTCCTACGCGGTGGGCGGCACCACCTACTTCGTCACGGCCAACGAGGGCGACCAGCGCGTCATCGGCGGCGAGGACAACACCGCCGACGTGTCGCGCCTCAGCGCCATCCCCGACAGCCAGCTCACGCCCGAGCTGCGGGCGCTCAAGGCCGACCCGGCCTACGCCCGCCTCAACGTACTGCGCCAGACCGGCGACACCGACGGCGACGGCGTCATCGACCAGCTCAACACCCTGGGCGGCCGCGGCATCTCGATCTTCCGCCAGAACGCGGACGGGACGATCACCAAGGTGCGCGAGACCGGCGGCGAGTTCGAGACGATCTTCGCCCGCGACGCGGCGGCGCAGTTCAACATCGACCAGGAGCCGAACGGCGACGGGGTGTTCGAGTTCGACAACCGCTCGGACAACAAGGGTCCGGAGCCTGAGGGCGTCACCATCGGGACGGTGGACGGGCGCACCTACGCCTTCGTCGGGCTCGAGCGTCAGAGCGGCATCCTCGTCTACGACGTCACCGAACCGGAGACCGCCAGCTACGTCTCCTACGTCCCGCCCGTCGACGGGCCGGCCGATCGCGGTCCCGAGGTGCTCACCTTCATCGCGGCGGCCGACAACCCCACCGGCACCCCCATCGTCGTCTCGGCCAACGAGGTCGGCGGCGGCGGCGCCACGGTCTATGCCGCCCTCACCCGGGGCTACACCCAGGAGATCGGCTTCGCCGCCGAGTCCCTCGCGGTCGCCGCCGCGGAGGGCGACGCGGGCACCACCACCCTCACCTTCACCGTCCAGCGCAGCAACGGCACCCTGGGCGACCTCGCCTTCACCGCCGAACTCACCGGCACCGGGACCGCGCCCGTCTCCGGCGACGACCTCTCCGGCAATCCGGGCCTGCCGCTGGCGATCGCCGGCACCATCCCGGCCGGCGCGGCCTCGGCGGTCGTGACCGTGACGGTGCAGGGCGACGTGACGCCCGAGGCCGCCGAGACCCTGGCGCTGACCCTGACGACGGCCACCACCACCCAACCCGGCGTCACCGCGGCGGTGAGCGCCACCGCCGGCACCGCCACGGGCACCGTCCTCAACGACGACGTCACCCTGATCTCCACGGTCCAGGGCACCGGCGCGGCGAGTGCGCTTGTGGGTCGGACCGTGACCATCGAGGCGGTCGTGGTCGGCGACTTCCAGAACGGCGACGCCGACGCCAAGCGCAGCCTCGGCGGGTTCTTCCTGCAGGAGGAGGCGTCGGACCGGGACGGCGATGCCCTGAGTTCCGAGGGCGTGTTCGTCTACGAGGGCACCGGCGGCGCCCTCGCCGACGTCGCCGAGGGCGACCGGGTCCGCATCACCGGCACCGTCACCGAGTTCAACGGCGAGACCCAGATCACCGTCGCCTCGGCCGCCGGCATCGCGGTCGTCCAGGCCGGCGCGCTCTCGGCCGCCGAGGTGAAGGCCTCGGCCGCCACCGTGACCCTGCCGGCCGCGGGCACCATCGGCACCGGCACGACGCAGCAGCCCGACCTCGAAGCCTACGAGGGCATGCTCGTCACCCTGCCCCAGACCCTCACCATCACCGAGCAGTTCAACCTCGACCGCTTCAACGAGGTACGCCTCGCCGCCGGCGGCCGGATCGAGACCTACACCAACGCGTTCGAGCCGGATGCGGCCGGCTACGCGGCCTATCTGGCGGCCAGCGCAGCCCGCTCGATCGTCTACGACGACGGCCTCAACACCCAGAACCAGCCGATCGACAACCTCGACGGCTTTGCCGGCTACGCCACCGCCACCGCGCCGCGGATGGGCGACACCGTCACCGGCCTCACCGGCGTGCTCGGCGACGGCCCGGCCAACGCCTATCGGGTACGGGCCATCGACGACGGCGACACCACCTTCGTGGAGGCCAACCCCCGCACCGCCGCACCCGACGACGTGGGCGGCAGCCTCAAGGTCGGCAGCCTCAACGTCCTCAACTACTTCCGCACCCTGAACGCCAACGGCGCCGACACCGCCATCGGCCTCGAGCCCCGCGGCGCCAACAGCGCCGCCGAGTTCGACCGCCAGACCGAGAAGCTCGTCAATACGCTCATCGCCACCGGCGCCGACGTGCTCGGGCTGACCGAGCTCGAGAACCAGTTCCAGCCGGCCAACCCCGGCAACGCGCTGGAATACCTCGTCGGCCAGCTCAACCTGAAGGCCGGCGCGGGCACCTACGCCTCCATCGACCCCGGCGACCGGCTCGCAGAGGGCCAGTTCCTCGGCGGCGACGCGATCGCGGTCGGCTTCATCTACAAGCCGAGCAAGGTCTCGGTGGCGATGAACACCACCATCGAGACGCTCGACGACGCGGACGTGGCGGCCTTCGACCCGTCCCTGTTGCAGCAGAGCTCCATCGGCGCGATCTTCAACGGCGCCAACACCAGCCGCGCGGCGCTCGCGGTGACCTTCGAGGAGACCGCGAGCGGCGAGGACTTCACGGCGGTCATCAACCACTTCAAGTCGAAGGGCGGCACCGGCACCGGCGCCGATGCCGACCAGGGCGACGGCCAGGGCAGCTGGCAGCAGCAGCGCGAACTCGCCGCCACCGCCCTCTCCCGGTGGATCGCCCTCAACCCCACCGGCACCACCGACGACGACACGCTGCTGCTCGGCGACTTCAACGCCTACATCAAGGAGGACGCCCTCGACGTCCTCAAGGCGGGCGGCTTCACCAACCTCGCCGAGGACCGCCTCGCCAACCCGTATTCCTACGTCTTCGACGCGGCCTACGGAGCCCTCGACCACGCCTTCGCCAACGGCAGCCTCGACGGCCAGGTCACCGGCGTCACCGAGTGGCACATCAACGCCGACGAGGCCGACGCCCTCGACTACAACCTCGATTTCGGCCGCGACCCCGACATCTTCGATGCCGACGTGGTCGCCCGTGAATCGGACCACGATCCGATCATCGTCGGGCTCGCCCTCGACCGGACCGGCCCGACCCTGGTGTCGGCCAGCCCCGCCGACGGGGCCGGCGCGGTGGCGGTGGGCGCCGCCATCGTCCTCACCTTCAACGAGGCGGTGCGGGCCGGCAGCGGCAGCATCACGCTGACCGACGGGGCCGGCGACGTCCGCACCATCGCCATCGACGACGCCTCCCAGGTCACCATCGCCGGCACCACCGTGACGATCGACCCGGCCGCGGACCTCGCCGCGGGCGCTTCCTACGACGTCATCGTCCCGCCCGGGACGCTCCTCGATGCCGCCGGCAACGCCTTCTCCGGCCTCGCCCAGGATCAGCTCGACTTCAGCACACAGGACGCCGCCCCGATGACCTACACGCTCCAGATCCTGCATGCCTCCGACTGGGAAGCCGGGATCGGCGCCATCGGCCGCGCCGCCAATTTCGCCGCCATCGTCGACCGCCTCGAGGACCAGTCCGCGAACTCGATCACCCTCTCCACCGGCGACGGCTGGATCCCCAGCCCGTTCTTCATCGCCGGCGGCGACCCGCAGCTCGCGGCCACCTACAACGGCGTCTACAACCAGCTCTTCGGGCTCTCGGGAGCGGAGGCCTACGGCCGCCTGTCCGCCTCGGTGGGCCGCGCCGACATCACCATCCAGAACATCATCGGCGTCCAGGCGGCGGTGTTCGGCAACCACGAGTTCGACTCAGGCCCCACCGAGGTCGCCAACATCATCGGCTCCAACCTCGGCACGGCGCCCGGCGCCGCCGACGACACCTGGGTCGGCGCCCTGTTCCCCTACCTCTCCACCAACCTGAACTTTTCGCGCGAGGCCGCGCTCTCGGGCCTCTTCACCCCCCAGATCCTCGACGCGGGCTTCGCCGCCAACGGCCCGACCTCGACCAACACCGGCACGGGCGCCGACCGCATCGCCAAGTCGACGATCCTCACCGAGAACGGCGAGCGCATCGCCTTCGTCGGCGCCACGACCCAGATCAACCCGCTGATCTCCTCGCTGGGCAACGTCACGGTGGACGGGTTCAACGGGGCCGACAACATCCCGCTCCTGGCCGAGCATATCAACGCCGAGGTCGACCGGGTGCTGGCCGCCAACCCCGACATCGACAAGGTCATCGTCGGCACCCACCTGCAGCAGTTCTCGAACGAGCAGGCGCTGGCCCCGCTCCTGCGCAACGTCGACGTGCTGATCGGCGGCGGCTCGAACACCCGGCTCTCCGATGCCGACGACCGCCTGGCCCCCGGCGACGTCTCCGGCGGGGCCTACCCGCAGTTCTTCACCAACGCCTCGGGCCAGCCCCTCGCCCTCGTCAACACCGACGGCGAATACTCCTACGTCGGGCGCCTCACGGTGACCTTCGACGAGGCCGGCAACGTCATCCGCGACTCGATCAGCACGCAGACCAGCGGCGCGGTGGTGGTCGACGACACCACGGTGACCGAACTCTACGGCTCGACCGAGGCCGCCTTCACCCCCGGCAGCAAGGGTTACCTGGTGCGCGAGGTGATCGAGGGCCTCGACGCGAACAACGACGGCGTCCAGGAGACCCTCGGGGTGGCCGACGTCATCCGCCAGCAGGACGGCAACATCCTCGGCCGCTCCTCGGTCTACCTCGAAGGCCGCCGCGGCGAGGTCCGGACCGAGGAGACCAACCTCGGCAACCTCTCGTCCGACGCCAACATCTGGTACGCCAAGCAGTACGACGAGACCGTCACCGTCTCGATCAAGAACGGCGGCGGCATCCGCGACTCGATCGGCTCCTTCGCCGCCACCGCCGGCGGCACCGCCGAGCTTCCCCCCGCCGCCAACCCGGCGGCCGGCAAGCAGGCCGGCGACATCTCGCAGCTCGACGTCACCAACTCCCTGCGCTTCAACAACAACCTCTCGCTGGTGACGGTGACCGCCGGTGAGCTCGAGAAGATCCTCGAGCACGGCGTGGCGGGGGTGGCGCCGGGCGCGACGCCCGGAGCCTTCACGCAGATCGGCGGCGTCAGCTTCGCCTTCGACGCCACCCGGCAGTCGCAGACCCTGGACGTGAACGGCACCGTCACCCGCGAGGGCCAGCGGATCCTCTCGGCCGCGATCATCGACGAGGACGGCTACATCCTCGACACCCTCGTCGAGAACGGCCAGGTGGTGGGCGACGCCGACCGCGAGATCCGGGTCGTCACCCTCGACTTCCTGGCCACCGGCTCCGCCACGGCACCGGGGCTGGGCGGCGACAACTACCCCTTCCCCGCCTTCGGTGCGAACCGGGTGAACCTGCGCGAGGCCACGCCCGCGTCCCTGCCCGACACCGAGACCTTCGCGGCTCAAGGATCGGAGCAGGACGCCCTGGCCGAGTACCTGAAGGCGTTCCACCAGGAGACCCCGTTCGCGATTGCCGATACCGGCCCCTCGGCCGACACCCGCATCCAGAACCTCTCGGCCCGGGCCGACACCGTCCTGCAGCGCGGGATCTCCGACCAGGGCGGCACCGGCAACGACATCCTCGAGGGCACCGCCTTCGCCGACAGGCTCAGCGGTGGGGAGGGCGACGATATCGTCGTCAACGGCGCCGGCGACGACATCCTGTCGGGCGGGTCATCCCCCAGCGGCTTCACCGGCAACGACACCCTCGTGCTGAACAGCCGCTTCTCCGAGGTCACTGTCAGCCAGGTCGGCGGCGTCCAGGTCATCACGGGGCCCGAAGGCATCGACACCATCAGCGGCTTCGAGCGGTTCCAGTTCTCGGATGGCACCATCGTCACCGGCGACGGGGCGCCCCTGGTGGACGACCTCTTCTACCTCGCCGCCAACCCCGACGTCTTCGCCGCCGGGCTCGATGCCGATGCCCACTACGCGCAATACGGCTTCGAGGAAGGCCGCGATCCCAACGCCTTCTTCTCCACCGACGGCTACCTCGCGGCCAACCGCGACGTGGCGGCGGCGGGCCTCGACCCGCTCGCCCATTACCAGACCTACGGCTTCAAGGAGGGGCGCGATCCGGGCGCGAGCTTCGACACCCAGCGCTACCTGGCCGCCAATTCGGACGTGGCCGCGGCCGGCCTCAACCCGCTGGCGCATTACCTCCAGTACGGCCAGGGTGAGGGCCGGACGGTCTACGAGGCGGTGGGACGCACGGCCGATCTCGCCCGGGCGGGCTTCGACGCCGAGTACTACCTCCTCGCCAACGGCGACGTCGCCGACGCCGCCCTCGGCGCGCCCGACGTGTTCGCCTTCGCCCGGAACCACTACCAGACCTACGGCATCGCCGAGGGCCGCGACCCCAACGCGGTGTTCGACACCGACGGCTACCTGGCGGCCTACACCGACGTGGCCGCGGCCGGCCTCGACCCCCTCGCCCATTACGGGCAGTTCGGATGGCGCGAGGGCCGCGACCCCTCGGTCGACTTCGACAGCAGCGCCTATCTCGCCGCCTACGGCGACGTGGCCGCCGCGCAGATCAACCCGATGCAGCACTACCTCCAGTACGGGATCGCCGAGGGCCGCCTCGCCTTCGCCGACGGCTCCTTCGGGGGCGGCACCATCGGCTGATCCCACCGGACATCCGGACGATGCCGACGCCTCCCATGGCCCGGCATCGTCGCAGCGAAGACGGCCGGTCCGGCGTGCGACCGGCCGTTGCCGTTTCCGTTTCCGTTTCCGTTTCCGGGCGAGCCCTGGCGGGCCGAGTGCCGGGACAAGTGATGCTACCGGACCAAGCGATGCGATCCCGAAGACGAAGGTGACGGCGACCGCGTGGCTACTGGAGCGTCGCCCGCGATCGAGCATCCGCTTTCGCCGATCGGAGGAGTCGCGGCTTTTCGATGGGGGTCCTGACGGCCGGCGCGGAGCCATTCCGGCGAAACGAGATCGCCGCCGTCCTACACTCTGCCCACAGGACGATCCCGGCTACACGACCGATGCACCCGAGCAAGCAGGCGGCGGGTGCAGATCACCCCGATCGATACCGAGTTCTCGATAGAGTGGTGCTGCTGGACAGGATTGAACTGTCGACCTCCTCATTACCAATAGTGTCGCACCCCGTTTATGGGGGTTCATAGAGGTATACTGCGGGACGCCTAACCGTCTGTTGTCGCTCGCTTTTCTGGGTTATCGTGGGATACTCGCGAATGCACAGGGTTGCACTGTTCGTGCTGCCCATGTGCTGCCCACGGAGACCTCTATGTGCCGCATCAAGCTCACCGACAGCCTGGTCTCGCAGGCTGCTCTCCCGGACGGATCAGACGATCACACCCTCTGGGATAGCGAGGTGCCTGGCTTAGGGCTCCGCATTCGGCCATCCAGCAAGGCTTGGTTTCTCGCCTACCGGCCCAACGGTGCTGGGCGCCAAGCCAACACCAAAAAGATGAAGCTCGCCACTCTCGGAGCGGTCGACAAAGTGGCCGCAGCGCGCAAGCTTGCACAGATCCAGCTCGGCCGCATCGCGCAGGGCGTCGATCCGCTGGAGGAGCGCGCGCAGCTCAGGATGAGGGATCGGTGCCGGCTCAGCGAACTCCTCGACCGGTACGAGGCCGACCTAGAGCGACGGCGCTACGTTAATCGCAAGATGGTGATGAGCACGCTGCGCGGTAGATTGGCTGCGCTGCTCTCCCGAGACATCACCACGGTCACCGGCGCCGAATACGCGAAAGTCATAGAAGGCATCAGAGCAGTAGGCCTCAACGGCGCCGCGGACAGCTTCCGCACGCTCTGCCGCGCCTTCCTTACGTGGTGCGTGACAGGGGCAAAGGTTCTCACCACCAATCCATTGGCGGGGCACCGGAAGGAACGCGCCACTCGGGCCGACAGGGTCGAAAAGGTGGTGAAGGGCCGGGCCCTGTCCGATGCCGAACTCGTGCGCATCTGGCATGCAGCCGATCCAGCGACGACAATTGGCCGACTGATCCGTTTCTTGATCCTGACCGGATGCCGGCGCGGCGAAGGTGCGGGCGTGACCTGGGCGATGGTCGACGAGAGAATCGACGTCCTCGACCTTCCCGCGATATTCACGAAGCAAGGCCGAGGGCACAAGGCGCCGATCGCACCCCAGCTCCGTGCCATCATGGACACGTGCGTGCGTGATGCGCGGTCAGAACTCCTGTTCCCGTCACCGAAGACGGGCAACGAGATGAACGGCTGGTCGAAGCTCGTGAAGGCCTTGCGGGCGTCTTCGGGCGTAAATTTCAATCTGCACGACCTTCGCCGCACCTTCAGGACCGGCTTGTCGAAACTCGGGATCGACGCGGACACCGCGGAGCTCGCCATCGGCCACGCCCGAGAGGATCTCGAGGCGCTTTACAATCGGGATGACGCCATTCCGAAAATCCGTGCGGCTTTCACGGCCTGGGCGAACCATGTCGAAGCGTTGGCTGACAGCGGTCCGACCCTGAGGGTCGCGGCGTGAAGCCGCTCAACGAAGCCGAGGCTCGCGCGGCGCTCGATGATCCACGATGGCCGCGGCGACTGTGCGGCACCGAAAGAAAGGAAGCGGCTTACAGGATGGGCTTGTCGTTCCTTGAGCGCACCGCTGCTCGGCACGGTGAGGACCCGACCGTAGTGCTCGATGCCGTGCGCGCCGATACACCCCTGGCCCGGACGGTGCGGGGGCTTTTGCGCATCCCCCCGGACCTGCCACCGCGAAGCGGCCGACCGTCGAAGGTTTCAGAGCGCCTGCATGAATATTTCACGATTGAGCGAATCCGGGCCGAGGGCCTGAAGGGCGACCGCGT
This sequence comes from Methylobacterium sp. Leaf466, assembly GCF_001425565.1. Taxonomy (NCBI): domain Bacteria; kingdom Pseudomonadati; phylum Pseudomonadota; class Alphaproteobacteria; order Hyphomicrobiales; family Methylobacteriaceae; genus Methylobacterium; species Methylobacterium sp. Leaf466. Next base: position 34,416 of record NZ_LMRC01000010.1, read on the forward strand.
GTTCATCGAGGCGCTTGCGCGGCTCCCTGGCCGCACCATGACGGTGGAAAGCCTGAAGCGAACCTATCAACACACGAAGAAGCGGATGACGGTTCCTGCCGAGATGAAAGCTCTCATCAAGATCGTCGAAGTGACAAAACCCGATTGAGGTTTCGTCACTGGATAGCGAGGGTTCTGGCGAGTCACGGTCCGTTACCGAAGGCCGATCTGGCCAGGAAGGATCGTACCGATGAACGTTCGCGCAAACCCTACCCACGAACGATTGAGCCGCCCGGATGTCGAGAAGCGCGCGGTCCCTGATCTTTCCGTTCTGCCTGACATAGTCTTGCTGACCCGCGCCGACGTAGCGGCCGTGTCGCGTTACTCCGTTCAGACTCTCAAGAAATGGGCTCGGGAAGGCCGCGGGCCTAGCTTGCGATATGTTGAAGGCCGGCCGCGGTATCGCGTCAGGGACGTCCGTAAGTGGATCGAGCACTTATAACACAGTGCGAAATGGCTTCTAAACTGCGGTAGACACTTGGCTTTCCAGTGGTTTGTATGTCACTTGTATGTCATGTCTTGTTGGCTCAAATATTACAGCAAGATATCTGGCAGCATAGTCTTGACGATGGTGTTAAGCGGATATACCTTCGGGTCGGTCGCGCTACCTTGAGAACCTGTGAACCGGCGAACCTGAAGCGGCCAAATATTCATCGCATCGGCGACGGACGACGCTTGGGCGGTCCGTCTCACAGGAGAGCTGCATGTCAGCAAGCGCACCCGCATGCGCCGGCGCAAGCCCGCGTGTCGTCCCCGACATTGAGAAACTGCCCGGCGAGGCCCTGATCACGCGCCAGCAGCTTGCGGCCGTGAGCAGCTTCGCGCTGATCACTTTGAAAGTATGGGCCAAACAGGGCCGCGGTCCTCGCATCACCGTCGTGGAGGGCCGGCCCCGCTACCGCGTGCGCGATGTCCGGGAATGGATGGGCGCGGTCTAATGTCAGTTTCCATCAGACGCGTCCTTCCCCACGAGTTCTTCGCGACCTCCGGGCGGTTCGTTGCCAACTCGCTCGCGATGCAGCTCGACGCGCGTGAGATGCTGCGCTTTAGCAAGGCTCTGCACAGCGTCGCTCACTGCTGCGACGCCATCCTGACGAATCCTAGGACGATGCCTCTCAGCGACGTCCTAGTGAACGGCGCAATTGCAGACATGGTGGTCGAGGGCGATGCGATCGTCATCTTCGCCGACGCCAACCCGAAGCGCGGCTACGCCACGGCGCATGTCCCGATCGGCGAGATTATGGCGGCGCGCGCCGACATCGGATGCACGGTGTTCCGACCGGCACAAGCGAACGCCCTTGCTCGACAAATCAGCCGAGACATCACGAACCGAGACACCACGAGCCGAAGACCATGTGCCGAGTTACGGCACGACGATCTCGTCCGGCTGGCGGCCCACTTCCTTGGTGAGGAGACAGTTGCTCGCTTGCGCGAGGTGACCGACGGCGTTCCGGTGCTCGCCATCATCGGCGACACGCGCCCAGTCGGCATCACGAGTGGGCAGTTCTTCAAGTCAGTGACGCGTCTGCCCGGCGACTGGCTTGGGACGTCTGTGCCCGCCGGTCGCTGCTGAACCGTCGGCACCCGTGACCACAAACACGCGAGCCCGGGCCGCCGACGGGGTGTTGGCACCCTTCAGGAGCCGGGCTCATGCGCATCCCCCTTCAGACGCACATACGGCCAGGAACCCGGGGCGGGGCGCCTGGCCGTTTAGCTTCGATGTTCAAGGACTTACGATGTTCAACGCTGGTGTAGCCGAAGACCCGACACCGGGCAATATCCAAGACGTGCGGCCCGTCAGCGGCAAGTTGCAAGCCAATTTCGCGGATATCCGCACTTTCATCCGCGTGGCCTTCTTCGGCATCGAGCCAGGTCACGGTTACGTGGCGTTCCGCGCCTTCCCCAACGGGGACAACGGGAAGCCGGACATCCGGTGGCGCAAGTACGAAGCTGGACTGGCGTCGGCAGCGACCGCCTTCGCCACAGAGGTTGCCAACTGGACGGACGACAAGGCGTCGGTCTTCGCCCCGCCGGTCTGCGTGTTCGGAGACAAGAAGTGGAAGGGCAATCTTCGGGCAGCCGAGGACAACGTCATCGCCTGCCTTGTCATCTCTCTGGAGCTCGACGAGCGGCCACTGGAGATGCTGAGCAAGGCCACCGGGATCTTAGGGGAGCCGACGCTTCTCATCCGGTCCGGCGGGGTGTGGATCGGCCCCAACGGTCCCGAAGACAAGCTGCACGCCTACTGGCGGCTCACCGAGGCCGCAACGACTCCGGAGGATCTGTCTCGGCTCAAGGAGGTGCGGCGAGGCCTGACGCGCCTGTGTGGCGGCGACGGGAGTGCGCCGCCCATGTCTCATCCGATGCGCTGGCCGGGGTCGTGGCACACGAAAGCCGCGCCAAGGCTGTGTGCGGTTATCAGGGAAACCCCGACCGAGATCAGTCTCACGGACGCCAAGGCGTACATCGAGATGGCCGCCGATATCGAGGGGATCGACCTCACTCAGATGGGCGGCGAGAGGCGGGCACGCGGCGAAGGCTTCAAGACACCGCAGCCCCTGGGGCCGGCTTCGCTCAACGCACTGGCCGCGGCGATCGATAACCCCGACGGCCTCCAATGGAGCGACTGGAGCCACAGGGGCATGGCCTTCTTCGACGCCTCGCACGGGTCGGCCGAAGGGCAGGAAGCCTTCGACGCGTACAGCGCTAAGAACGAGGCGAAATACGACCCGGACGCCGTCGAGGAGCGATGGGGCCACTGGCACCGCTCCCCGCCGGACAATCTGTCCGCTGGCACGCTCTTCCGTCTGGCGCAGCTCCACAGCCCTCACATCGCCATTCCGATGCGCGAGCCGGTCGACGTGGCGGCGGTCTGGGAAGCCCCGGTTGACGGCCCCGGACAGGACGCGCCAGCGGAAGCGGCGAGCGCCCCGGAAGGTGCGCAGCGCACCGCCGCGAACGACACGGACGCGCCCGACTACGTCCAGCGCCTGAACCGAATCCACGCCTTTGTCATGAACAAGGGTGACGCGGTGGTGCTGAACGAAGACGGAGGCGGCAAATTCTCGTTCTCAGCGCGCGCCTCGTTCGAGAGCCGATACGCGAACGACACCGTGCTCATCGGCAACAAGGAAATTACCGTCGGGCAACTCTGGTGGAGGAGCCCCTTCCGACGCCAGTTCGTGAAGGGAATCGACTTCGCGCCCGAAGGCGGCCTGCCTGAGGGGGTGTTCAACCTGTGGCCGGGGTTCCAGCCGTCGGGCGGAGCGGCGGCCGCGGGCGGCTCCTGCAGCCTCATCCTGGCGCACATCCGCGACATTCTCTGTGCGGGCGATGACCAGGCGTTCCGTTACCTCGTCGGGTGGCTCGCCCACATGGTCCAGCGGCCGGGGGACAAGCCCGGGGTCTGTGTCGTGCTGAAGGGCGAGAAGGGCACCGGCAAGGACACGCTGGCGTATTACCTCGATGCGATGATGCCGGGCCTGCGTTTCGGCGTGTCTCAGCAGGAGCAGGTCACGGGCCGCTTCACCGGGCACCTGATGAATGTCCTGTTGCTGCACGTGGAAGAGGCGTTGTGGGCGGGATCGAGGGCCGGCGAAGGGGCGCTGAAGTCGCTCATCACATCGCCCACGCTGGCGGCCGAGTTCAAAGGCGTGACGCTCTTCACCGTGCGGTCGAAGCTGCGCGTGCTGATGACGTCGAACGAACATTGGGTCGTTCCCGCCTCCGCCGACGAACGGCGCTTCTTCGTTTGCACCGTCAGTTCGGCGAGGCGTCAGGACATCCCGTACTTCGACGCAATCTGGCGGGAACGGAACAACGGCGGAGCCGCTGCCCTCCTGGCCTACCTGCAGCAGGTCGACATCTCGGATTTCGAGGTGCGGAACGTCCCCAACACGGAGGGGCTCCGGGATCAGAAGCGGGCGAGCCTGCGCAACTTCGATGGCTGGTGGCACGACCAATTGGAGGAAGGTGCGTTCTGGGATGAGGACGGCGCGGGCCGGGAAATCGACCGGAAGAACTTCTACGCGGCGTACCGGAATTGGCTGTCGCGACACCGCTACGAGAACGAATGGTCGGAGGAGCACATCGGGCGCCGACTGCGGGAACTCCTGCCCGACGACGCCAAGATCGATGTGCGGCGGCGCGCTGAAGGCGGCCGATACAGGGTGTACCGCTTCCCAGACTTAGAGACTTGTCGGCGGTCCTGGTGCGCTCACTACGGGATGCCTGACGCCTTTAGCGCTGTAGTCCACGGTTAGCCTGGACCAGGCCCGACGCATGGCCCAGAAAAATACAACGAAATCAAAGGTGTACCAGGTGGTCCAGGTGGTCCGTGCACGAATGCCTAGTCAGCACAGAGGCGTACGGGCCGCCCAAGCTGCCACCAGCCCCAGGGTAGGTATGTGATGAGGTTGCAATATCCTTTTTTCCTTGGACCACTTGGACCACTTGGACCACTTGGACCAGAAGAAAGAATATATAGAGAAACCAGTATCTTAGCCCGGTCCAGGCGAGGCGCTATCCGGAGATCCAGCACGGACCACGTGGGCCAAAAAGCCCGACCCGGTAAAAAGCCTCTGAAGCGGCCGATACCCCTATGGGGCGTTTCATGAGACGCCGCGGTCCGCCCAAAAGGAGGCCGACGCCACGGCAGCGCGCGTGGTGGTCCTCGGCCCGGTTCAGAGACATTGGCCGCCAGACCTGTCTGCGCATCAACGCGCGGCGGCGCGCGGCTGCGAAGTGCGGCGCGAGGAAGAAGTCGGACGGCGAGCCCTGCAGGAACCTGCCGCTCGCGAACGGCCGTTGTGCCTGGCACGGAGGAAAAACCCCCTCGGGCAAGGCTTGGCACGTCGTTCAGTACCCGAAGGCCGACACGCCGGACGGGGCGGCCAAGCTCGATCGCAAACTTTCGGATCTGCGGGAGCGCACGAAGCGGCTCATGGATCGCAGGGCGGCGATGACGCCCGAGGAAGCCGCTCGCTACGCCGCATGGCAGCGGACCCACCAGCCGGGATCGGCGGGCGGGCGCGCCGCGGCCCGGAGCGAGGCGGCACAGATCAGGGCCATTCGCGAGATCCTGGCAAGACCCGAGCCGGTCACGCGTAGCGACGAGGCCGCCGCCATCGATGCGATGCTGGCCACGCTTGAGCGTCGCTTGGCCGAGATCCAACAGCCGGCGACCCCGGCCGACAACGGAGACGTATTCGCATGAGCTACGGCAAAACCGTCGAGGAAGCCCGGCACGAGCTGCGCGAGCGGATGGAGTTCGAGGGGGCCGTGGTCGCCTACGAGACCGCCCTCGCCATCTGCCGAGACCCTAAAGCCTCGGCCACGGCCAAGGCATCAGCGATCAACTCGCTGCTCCGGGTCGCCGGCCATGACGGCAAACCTGGTCCTGATCTGGACAAGCCGATGGAGGAGATGACCTACGAGGAAACGAACGCTTTGCTTGACCGGCTGCGGCGACGCGAGGCTGCGCTTAATGAAAGCGAGCCCGATGTCTTTGGATAGGCAGTCACTTTTGTATATTATGTCCGGCAACACTGACATACAAAACGTACAATACTGAATCTTCATAAATTAAATCGATCTTTGCTGTTGGCATACAGTAATTTGCAAAGCAGCCTTCTAACGTTCGGGCCTTCCGGGCGACAGCCGGCCGCTGAACGAGGCCAAGGCAGCTCTGCGATCATGTCGATGCTCACCCTCGTGCCCCCGGCGGCGCAGCCGATGACAGCTGACCTGTTCCACCACCCCCTTTCATCTGAAGGGTTCCTTCCCCGCTATTGGCTTATGGGACACACCGAGCGAAGAATCATTCCCGCAAATTGACCTCGAGCCTGCGCCCGGCTTCGGACAAGCCGCGAATATCCGCGCCGCCGGGCGGATGGCCGCGCAACGGCGCGCGACCGCTATCCCGATCGGCGGCTATCCCGCTTGTTTTCGCAAGCGCCATCGGCGGTGGGCCGGAGGGGGCATCACAACCTGCTTAGATCGCCCGGCTCCCTGGAGCCGGGCTTTCAGGAGAGCTCCCAAACATAGTTGATCTTTGAGAAGTCTACGTGATCGGAGACATAAGCCGACCATGCATCGCCGGATGGCGCGTAATAGCCCGCTGGCGGAGCGTCCTGCTTGAAGTCGTCGTCGAAAACAGTCCACGGCTTGCCCCAGCCGTCATACCAGCCGGTCCCGGTGATGGTTGATGGATTTACCGACACCGCATAATTGGAAGCGACGCCGCCGAATACGGCGGCCGCTGCTTCCTTGGCTGACAACACTGGAGGATTTGAGCCCCAGTTTGGACCGCTCGATACTGCATATGAGCCGACATACCGAAATGAATCGGCCACGTCCGTGATCGCGATGGTCACTGCCGTGGTATCCGTGAGCCCGCCGGTCACACGGTCGCGCGCCTCCACCGCGAGATTGTAAGTGGCGGGGTCCGTCTCGAAGTCGAAGGCGTGCGAGGTCGTAATCGCGCCGGTCAGTTCGTTGATCGCGAACCAGTTGTTCGTGTTCCCCCCGGTGATGGCATAGCGCACGGTGTCGCCGGCATCGACATCGGTCGCCAGCACCGACCCGATCGCGGCCCCCATCGCGTTGTTCTCGGCGAAGCTGAAGGCATAGGGCTCGATCCGGAACACCGGCGCGTCGTTGACCCCGTTGATCGTGATCGTGACACTGCCGGTACCCGTCACCTGACCGTCGCTCACCTGGTAGCTGTAGACCGCCTGCTCCGTTTGGCCGGCCGCGAGGTATTCGTAGTTGTCCCACACGACAAAGTCGAATGTGCGCGGGTCCGCGTCGTCCGGGTTGATGCCCGGTGCGGTCCTGACATCCGGTCCCGAGATTTGCTGGACGTTGCTGAAGGTGAGGTTGCTGGAGTCCGGGTCGGTCGCGGAAAGAGCAAGGTAAACGGTGCTGCGCGCATCCTCCAAGATCGCATATGTAATGTTGGCGCCGACCGGCGCGTCGTTGACCCGAGACACATTGACCCTGGCAGTACCGGCATTGCTCGTCAGATCACCGTCGCTGACTGAATAGCTGATGGTGCGAGCGAGTGTGGACGGGTTTTCGGACGTGTTGTGGTAGGTCACGCTTTCGAGAGCCGCCTCATACTGCGCTTTGGTGGCTTGGCCGGTCAGCGTGAGAACGCCGCCTGTGTAGCTGACTTTGGTGATCCCGTTTTGATCGACGAAGCCGAGTACGTCCTGGTTCGACGCGAAATTGCCGGAAATCTGGACCGTCGCGCCGTCGAGAGACGCATCGTCCGCGTCGGTCAGGGTGATGGTGCCGTCGATGACCGTCGGCGACTGGTTCTCGGTATAGGCGAGCACCGCATCGACGCCGGCGACAACTGGCGCGTCGTTGACCGGGTTCACCACCACGTCGAAGCTCTTGCTGAAGCTCGCGACGTCGCTGGCTGCGCCGGTGGAGAGCGTGGCTGAGTCCGTGACCTGCGTCTCCAGCGTCAGAGTGTAGGTTCCGTTGGCGTCGGCCGGCGCCTGGAAGGTCAGGCCTGCGAGGTTCCAGCCGAGCAGGGAGATCGCCGCGCCGGTGGAGACGATGGTGTTGGTCCCATCGGAGAGCGTCGCGCCGACGGGTGCGCCCGAGAGCGAGAGGCCGGTGATCGTCTCGGAGCCGTCGGTGTCGGCGAGTGTGGCGGAAACCGGGATGGCGATGGCGGTGTCTTCGCCTCCGCCAACACCGGGGGCGGCAACAGCTGAACTGTAGGCCTTAAATACCGCCGATCCCCACCCCCCGACACTGGCCCGGAAATGCGAACCGAGCTGGTTGTTATAGTCAAGATCGAAGTTGTTCGAGAATTGCATCGTAAAGCTCAACCACGCCATCGGCAGAGAAGCTGTGCTGTTATAAAGAAAGTGAAGATCTTGAGCGCCTGTAAAGAAGCCCGTCGCGGTGTCTGCTGAAATTCCTTGAAAAATACTGTTCCATTTTCCGGAGACGCCGCTATAGGTGACCGTTCCTGCCAGGCCGTTGGCGAAAGTCACGCTGAGTCCGACCCTGTCGGCGTTGACGACGTCGCTGTTGCCCCAGACCTTGACAGGAAGTTCGCCGCTCTGCGTTTCGAAGTCCGTCCATTGCGACACAAGGCCCATGCCGGCCAGCCCAGCGCCGACAGGCACGGTCGAGACCGGCGCATCCGCCACAGGCGCAACATCGATCGCGACCCTCCCCACATCCGTGCCCGCGCCATTGGCGAGCGTATAGTCGAACGCGGCCTGCCCGCTGAAACTGGCGGCCGGCGTGAAGGTCACGACGCTTCCTACGAGCGAGACCGTCCCGTTCACCGCGCCCGACACGGCTGTGATCGTCAAGGCCTGAGCGCCCGGCGGGTTGACGTCGTTGTCGGTAAGCTGCGCAACCGAGACGGTGACGGTCGTGTCCTCCGCCGTCGCGAACAGATCGTCTGTCGCGGTCGGCGCTTCGGGCACGTCGGTGACCGTGACGGTGAAGCCCGCCGTGGCGAGATTGTTCGCGCCTTGGCCGTCATCGACCTCAATGGTGCGGATGATCGTCGGCGCGCCGTCGGCGTGCTCGGCCTCGAAATTGAGGCTCTGCCCGGCGGCGAGGCGGATCTCGTAGGAGCCGGGCTGGCCGGCGACCGTACTGGCGGCGGGCGTCACCACAAAGCGCGGATCGACACTCGCTCCGTCGAGCACGCGGAAGGCGAGTCCAGCGGCGGTATCGACATCTCCAACCGTGAAGGTCGCGACGAGCGCGCCGAGTGCGTTTTCGGCCACGCTGAGGCCGGCCGCGACAGCCCCGGGCGCGTCGTTCGTTCCAGTCACCCGGATCGTCGCCGTCGTGGTGGCCGTCGCGCCATGCTCGTCGGAGACAGTGTAGGTGATGACCTCGTCGGCGGTCTGGCCGGCCGCGAGATGGTCGAAGGCCGTGCCCGGCGTGAAGAGGATGTCGCCGTTGACGACGCTGGCGACCGCGCCCGCCGTCGTGGCCGACGCCGAGACGATCGAGAGCACCGCGCCCGCATCGACGTCGCTGTCGTTGGCCAGCAGCGCGTCAGCCGAAAGTGTCAGCGGCGCGTTCTCAGTGGTCGCAAGTGCCGGATAGGCGCGAACGGCGACATTGTCGAAGAACACCGTCGAATCGACGTCGCGCGTGTAAAGTCCGAACTCGCGCAGTGGCGAGTTTGCCGCGCTGGTCAGAAGGACGGCGCCGTCGACAAGAACCTGCGTGCCCGTGACGGGATCGACGTCGATCGTGACCCGGAAGCTCGGCGGGAACAGCTGGTTGTCTGCGAGCGCCAGCGTCGTCACGACGCCGCCCGACACTTGCTCGAGCACGAAGTCGCGATAACTCGTCCGCGTCGAATAGTTCGTCGCCAGATCGATCCAGCGGACGCGGAAGAAGTTCGATCCGTCCTCGTAGCCGAAGACGAGGCCGATATCGTTGATGCCGGACTGGCCGGAATCGGCACTCAGATCCGCCGCGAACGAATAGGCCCGCGCCGTCGAGAGGTTGGCGATGTCGGCAGCCGACAGATCGGCCTTCAGGAAGCCGGTGAAGGCGTCCGCCCCCTCGGCGGCGCGCTGGGCGTTTACACTCCACTGGGCTGCGCCAGAGCCGGCGAAGGGCACGGTCGTCCAGCCCGCGAGATTGCTGTCGTTGAAGTCGTCGCCGAAGCTGTAGAACGCTTCGGGACGGGCGACGGGGCCATCATTCGTGCCGGCGATCGCGATGGTCAGGGTCGAAGACTGCGTCAGTCCCGCCACGTCGCGCATCTGGTAGCTGAAGACCTCATTGGCCGTCGCGCCCGCCGCCAATGCGTTGGTGTCGGCATCGGCGTTGTCGAGCTGGTAGCTCCAGCCGCCATTCGCGCCCAGCGTGAGCGCGCCGTAGACTCCGGCGATGATCGCACCGGGGGTGGCCGGCTGGCCGTTGACCAGCGTCACCGTCTTCGTGTCCAACACATCGACATCGCTGTCGTTGGCCAGGAAGTTGCCCGACGCCGTGGCGTCGCCGGCAACCGGCGCGTTGCCGGGGCCGACGCCGGCCTCGACGACCGGATCACCGGCATTCGTGTCGGCCACGGCGACGGGCGCGTCGTTGGTGCCCTGTACGGTGATCGTGAGCGTGGTCGTGGCGATCGCTCCGGCGGAGTCGATCACCGTATAGCTGAAGCTCTCGTTCAGGCTCTGGCCGAGCTGGAGTCCGTTCACGGCCGCATTGGCGTTGTTGACGGCATAGACGTAGGTGCCATTGGCGAGCAGCGTCAGCGCTCCGTAAGCCCCGGCGACAGACACGCCGACCGAGCCGGCCGCGCCGTTGACAGCGAGGACGGTCTTGCTGTCGCCGAGGTCGGCGTCGCTGTCGTTGGCGAGCACGTTGCCGGTGGCGTCGGCGCCGACCGGCAGGAAACCGGCCTCGACCGCCGTGCCCGTATCGGCGACCGCGACAGGCGCATCGTTCACCGGGAGAAGCGTGACGGTGTATTGCCTTGTCGTCGTGGCGGAGCCATCGGAGACGGCGACCTCGAAGACGACATCGGTCGCGGCGCCAACCTCGCCGGGCGCGGTGAAGACAAGGTCCTGCGCGCTGGCGTTCGCCAGCGTGACGGCCGGGCCGGACTGCTGCGTCCAGCTATAAGTCAGCGTATCGTCCTCGGCGTCGCTTGCCGAGATGTCGAGCCGGCCGGTATGGCCCTCGGGCAGGGTGCCGTCGGTGATGAGTGTGAGGCCGGCGACGATGTCGGCGGTGCTCAAGGCCCGGAACGTGCCGTCGCGGCCGTTGCCGGATGTATCGCTGACGCCGCCGGGGCCGTTGCCCGCCTCCTCGAACGAATAGGCTGCGACGAGGCCGAGCTGCGCGCCCTCGATGCGCGTATTCATGTTCTCGGCGATCTCGGCCGCCGAGCGCTCTCCGCGCCAGATGCGGACCTCGTCGAGCTGGCCATTGAAGGAGTATGCCGGGTTGACGAGCCATCCGCCGATCCGCGCATCGTTGGACAAGACGTCGTTGACCGAGGCCGGCGCCCCGGAAAGCTGCGACAAAACCTGCTGCACGCTGTCGACGTACAGCTTATTTTGGGTGATCGAGCCATTGTCGAAAACCGCGGCGATATGGTGCCAGCCTGTTCCCGGCGAAGCCGTGCCGAAGGTGTCGCCGGTTCCGGTGTTGAAGCCGATCGCCTGGACGCCGCCGGCCAGAACCGGCAGGTAGATGTCATAGACGTTGAAGCCAAACGGCATGGCCGACCCGGAATTCGGGCCGATATTCATCCAGAACTCGACCGTGACCGAATCTTCCGCGCTTACGGCAAGCCCCGTCAGCGCAACGCTCGGAGCAACTGCACGCCCGCCGACAAAGGCGGGCTGGCTGAAGTTCAGAGCCAGATTGCTCAGATCGCTCGTCACCGCGTCGGAGACGACCGGCGCGTCGTTGGTGCCGGTGATAGCGATGGTCAGGCTCGCTTGCGATGTCGCGCCTGCGCTGTCGGTCACCGTGTAGGTGAACACGTCGCTCGCCGCCTCCCCCTGCGCCAGCGCATTGGTGTCGGCGTCGGCGTTGTCGAGCGCGTAGCTGTAGCTGCCGTCGGCGTTGAGCGTCAGAGAACCGTAGGTTCCCCCGATCGGACCGCCGACATTGCCGGCCAACCCATTGACGGCAGTGACCGTCAGCGCGTCGGCCGCGTCGGCATCGGTGTCGTTGGCGAGCACGTTGCCGATGGCCGAGGCGTCGCCCGGGAACCGCGTATCGCCCGGGTTCACGCCGGCCTCGCTGACCGCGCCGCTGTCGGCGACGGCGACCGGGCCGTCATTGGTGCCGGTGATGGTGACGGTCACGACCTGCGAGACACTGCCGCCCTGGCCATCGCCGATCGTGACGGTGAAACTCTCCGTCCGGACCTCGTTTTCGGCCAGAAGCTGCGCGGCGGCGTTGTCGAGGTCGTAGGTCCAGGTGACCGATCCGTCTCCAGCTCCGGTGGCTGCTTCGGAAATCACCGCCGTCAACAGGCCGCCGAGCAGGTTCGTGCCCGAGGCCGCGACCGTCACAGTGTGGCCATCCGCGAGATCGACGTCGTCGAAGTGGATCGTGCCTGCGGTCGACAGAGTGGGAGTCGTGGCGTCTTCGGTGACCGCACCGGTCGAATCCAAAGAACCAAATACCGGACCATCATTGGTCCCGACAAGGGTTATGACAATGTCGCGCGTGGCGATGCCACCATTGCCATCGTCGACCGCAAGACGGAACGTCTCCTCTCGCACCTGCCCGGCCGACAGGTAGTCAAGAGCCCCGTCATCGACCTTGTAGACCCAGCTGAAGCCAAGATTCTGCCAAGCCGGCCCGAAATACCCCGAACCCGGGGACGTGCCGACAGCGGAAACCGTGACTGAGCCGAGGTTGGTGGGGTCAAGCGAAGTCGCTGTCGCGGTATGGGTATCCGACAGGTCGAAATCGTAGAGATTATAGGCACCGCCTTGCCGGCCGTCGTCGAAATAAGTGCGGTCGGGAAGCCCTTCGTCAGGGCTTCCGTCGACGAACTCTGTCAACGTCCCGCCGTCTGGGAAGCCAAGATAAATAACCGGAGCGTCGTTGGTTCCCGTCACCGAAACGGTCACGACTTGCGCGACGCTGCCTCCTCGACCATCGCTGATCGTGACCGTGAAGCTCTCGGTCCGGACCTCGTCCTGCGCCAGAAGCTGTGCGGCGACATTATTTAGGCTGTAGGTCCAGTTGACCGCGCCGCCGCCGGCCCCTGTGGCGCTGTCGCCGATGACGGCGCTCAACATCCCGCCGAGCGTGTTGGTGCTAGACGCCGCGACCGTCACGCCGTGAGCATCGGCCAGATCGACGTCGTCGAAGCGGATCGTGCCGGCGGTCGATAGTGTGGGAGTTTTGGCGTCTTCGGTGACCGAACCGGTCGAATCGACCGTGCCCAGCACGGGCGCGTCGTTGGTGCCGGTGATCAGGATGGTGACGAGCTGGTCGTCGGTCGCGCCCTGGCTGTCGGTGACGCGGATGGTGTAGGTCAGGCGGACTTGGAAGCCCGCCGTCAGGAAGTCGAAGCTCTCGGAGCCGGTGTCGAAGCTCCAGCCGAGCGTGTCGGAGGTCTCGCCCGCGTCCAGGATCTGCGGCGTCGAGAGGGTCAGGAAGCCCAGCGCATTGGCGAGGTTGTAGCCGCCGCCGCCGCCGCTCACGCCCACGACCGTGGCGCTGACGATGTCGGAGACGTCGGAGTCTGACACGCTCAGCGTGCCGCTGGTCGCCAGCGCCGCGTTCGTCTCGGTCAGCGAACGGCGCACCGCCGTCTCTCCGCCCACAACCTCGGTGGTCTCGCCGGGAACCAGCGCGATCACCGGCGCGTCGTTCGTGCCTGTGACGGTGACCGTCACCGTTGCCGTGTCGGTCAGCCCGCCCGTCGCGCGGTCGCGCAGGGTGATGGTGAAGCTCTCGGTGCGGGTCTCGCCGGCGGCGAGATAGGCCACGGAAGCCGCATCGACGCTGTAGCTCCAGGCGATCTGACCGGTCGCGCCGTTGGCGGAGGAGGCGGTCTTCGTGGCGCTCAGCGCGCCGAGCACGCCGGCGGCAGGCGTCACGGCCACGACATGGGCGTTGTCGGCGGCATCGACATCGGTGAAGGCGATCGTGCCCGCGGTCGCGATCGTGCCGGCATCGGCGTTGGAGCCCAGTTCGGTGACGTCGGCCGACACCCTCTCGACGCCCAGCACGGGCGCGTCGTTGGTGCCGGTGATGGTGACGGTCACGGACTGCGAAACCGTGCCACCCTGGCCATCATTGATGGTGACCGTGAAGGTCTCGGTCGCGCTCTGGCCTTGCGCCAGCAACTGGGCTGCCGCTGTCGGCAGCGAATAGCTCCACGTCACCGTGCCGTCGCCGGCGCTTGTCGCCGCATCCGTGACGCTGACGACGAGCGCGCCGCCTAGTGCATTGCCGGCGGCGGCCGTGCTGCTGACGCTGTGCGTGTCGGCGAGGTCGATGTCGTCGAAGCTGATCGTGCCGGTCGCCGACAGCGTCGGAGCGACAGAATCCTCGCTGATGGTGCGCACCGCGATCGCGCCGGTGATGATCGGCGCGTCATTCGCACCGGTGATCGTCAGCGTGACGACCGCGGTGTCGCTGTCGCCATCGGCATCCTTGACGCGATAGCTGAAGGAGACCTGGGCCGTCTGTCCGGCCGCGAGCCACTCGAAGGCCGTTCCGGCGCTATAGGAGAAGCTGCCGTCGGGATTGAAGACGAGGCTGCTGGCGGAGGGACCAGACAGCAGCGTGACCGAGGAGACGAGATCGGGCACGATGTCGTTGGTCAGCACCGAGCCGGAGACCGAGCCCCCCTCATTGAGCCCGAAGCTGTCATTGCGCGCATCGACGGCCTCGTCCGCCGGATTGAGCTCCACTCCATCGACGACGATGCGCAGGTTCTCGAAATCCTCGACCTCGAGGTTGAAGGCGCGGAACTCGAAATCGTCGCGATCCCAGCACCACCAGGGCGCATTGCGCTGGCTCAGGAATGAAAGGAACCGCGCGATGTCGGCCTGGACGTCGGTCCTCAGCCATTCGGCGCGGGTGAATTCGAGCTGCAGCGTGTCCGTGCCCGAGCCGCCGTCATACTCGTCGCAGGCGCCGGCGTTCTCGCTCATGCGGTAGATCGCGGTGTCGTTGCCGCTGCCGCCGTCGACCTTGTCGCTGCCCGAGCCAGCATCAAGGACGTCGTTGCCGGCGTCGCCGTCGAGCTCGTCGTTGCCGCTACCGCCGAGTAGGACATCGTTGCCCTTGTCGCCGCGGATGTCGTCATTGCCGGAGCCGCCATCGAGCAGGTCGTTGCCCTCACCGCCGCGCAGACAGTCATTGCCGGCCCCGCCGATCAGCGTGTCGTCGCCCTTGCCGCCGTCAAGGCTGTCATTGCCGTCGCCGCCCTCGAGCCGGTCGTTGCCGTCCCCACCGTCGAGGTCGTCATTGCCGAGGCCGCCGATCAGCGTGTCGCCGCCCGTGCCGCCGGAGAGCTTGTCGTTGCCGCTGCCGCCGTCGAGATAGTCGTTGCCCTCGTCGCCGCGCAGATTGTCGTTGCCCGACAGGCCGGTGATCCTGTCGTCGCCGCGCCCGCCGCTGATCGAGTCGTTGCGGCCCTCGCGTCCGACCAGGACGTCGTTGCCAGAGGTGCCGTTGCTGCCGGGAACCGGGAAAAAGATCGTCATCACAGGCCTCGCCAATCGAGTGCGAGAACGACAGCCCTAAGGTGCTTGGACGATCAGGGCACAGTTGGTCAGTTCTGGTCGCGATGACCAGACCAAAATGGCGCGTGCCCGTTACGATATGCGAGGCAACTCAACCTTCTAGCGAAGCGCTATTACATCGCGCCGCAACTGAATCGCTCGGATTGCGTGAAAAGATCAGTCCAGGCCCTAAGCCAGCGCCCCCGCCAACAACATACCGCCAGCAACAACTATCCAAGCGCCGATGGGCACGCAACAGTAAGTTTAAAGTTTTGTTAACGAGCTTGGGGGCGCCGTGCCATGGGCCTCGCGATCGCGTCAGCGCCCCGATTATTGAAGTATCGCAAAAAAGGCGACGGCGCATATCAGAGCCTCTCTGATTGGGGTTCGTGAGGCAAGCTTCTCCTGATCGACGTTTTCGGGTTCCGGCTGTATCGCTTCCGCGGGTCACGCGCTTCTCTTCGCGGTCGGCGCGAGGCCGCCGCATGATGGGGTCAGGAGAGCGAGGCGTCTCAATCTGTTTCACGACCTCGTCTGCTGACGCGGACCGGTTCGGGACTCTCAACGAGATCGCCTCACCCATCGTCCCCACGGGAACGATCCGGGTCACCCTCGCGGGTGAAGTCTGGCCTGCCGTCGTCCAGTTCGCTTCAGCAGGCGTGTCTCGATCAGGCGGCTGCGACGGCCGCTGCCGGCTCCTTGCCGAAGCGGAACTCGGTCCCGTCGCTCCACATCCGATGGAAGATGACGGCGAGCTTACGCGCAACCGCCACGCGGGCCCGCGCCATGCCACGGTGTTTGGCGACCTGCATCCCCCTGGCGCGCAGGCTCGAGCATTTGCGCGAGCGCGTCAGCAGGGAATGGGCCGCCTGGTATAGCGCGGTACGGGCCAGTTCGTCGCCGCAGCGGCTGACCTTGCCCTGGATGTCGGTCTCGCCCGACTGGTAGCGAGACGGTGTCAGGCCGAGATGCGCCCCGACGTTCCGGGACCGCCGGAACCGCTCCGGCTCATCGATGGTGGCGCGGAAGGCCAGCGCGGTGATCGGGCCGACGCCCGGCACACTCATCAGCCGCCGGCAGACCGCCTCGCCGCGCACGATGGCGAGGACCTGCCGGGTCAGCCGATCGAGCTGCTCCAGCATTGTGGCCAGGATCGCCAGCAGGGGCGTGAGAAGCGGCAGGATCAGGGGATCGTCGCCCGCTATTTCGCGCACCCGCCCGGCAAAGGCGGCACGGGCCGGGGTGCCGAGCTTGATCCCGCCCTCTCGCAGGATCGCCCGCACCACATTCTCGATGGCTCGCATTTCGTTGAGCACGGTGCGCCGGGCCACCAGCAACGAACGCCAAAGCCGGGACTGACGCGACTTCACGTGAACCTGCCGGTACCAGCCCGTGCGCATGATCTGGGCAAGCGCGCGGGCATCGTTGCGGTCAGTCTTGTTGGGCATCGTCTTCATGGCCGCGATCGCCGCCGAACGGCCAGAAACCGTTTGCGTAACAATTCAAAACGGACATATACAGTTGTCTCCGCGGGATCGAGCTGCCGCAGGGACTAGGAAAATGGTCGCATACGTCGAGTATCGCCGGGTCAGCACGGGAGAGCAGGGTAAGTCAGGCCTTGGTCTCGACGCACAGGCCACCACGATCCGCGCATTCGTCCAGGCGCAGGCCGGCGAGATCATCGCCACGTTCACCGACGTGCTGTCTGGTGGTGATGACGCCAGACCCGAGCTTGCCAAGGCGCAGGCGTTCGCACGCAAGCACGGCGCGTGGGTCGTGGTGTCGAAGCTCGATCGGTTGTCGCGCAAGGTGGAGTTCATCAGCACCCTGATGAACAGGAAGGAAGCACGCTTCGTCGTGGCAGAGCTAGGCCACGACGTTGATCCCTTCATGCTCCACATCTACGCGGCCGTGGCCGAGAAAGAGCGCGCCTTGATCGCCTCACGCACCCGTGCAGCTCTTGCCGAGCGCAAGGCGCAGGGAGTGAAGCTCGGCAACCGAACGAACCTCCGTGAGGCGCAGAGCGCAGGCAACGCGGCGTGGAGCGCGGCCGCACAAGCGCGACGTGCCAACGTGCTACCAATCATTGAACAGATCAGGGGCGCCGGGATCACCACGCTGGCAGGGATCGCCCGCGCCTTGAACGCACGCGGGGTGACGACGGCGCGCGGTGGAGCATGGAGCGCCGTTCAGGTGTCTCGCATCCTCGACCGGGCGGCCTAGCTGGCACGAAGGTGCACCACGCTCGAGCTGGCTTCGACGTGGCCTACGAAGCGCCGTGACGGCCGCGGCGGGGCGCGGGGCGCCGGAGTAGCCAGGACCGAACGAAGTGCCTTCTCTAGCTCTGTTGGCCACCGCCATGCCTCGCCGCGGCCGCACCGGCCGGGTCGGCACCCAACCCTGCCCCCGGCCCTAACCGACCCCCGGGGGGTAGACCAAATGCCATCGCCGCAGCGGCGTCAGTCGTTAAAAGAAAAATGCGGTCCGCCGAGAACTTTAGACATACAGATCCGGCGTGATGGCTGTAGCCGAGTCGACACCCTTACCTCGGCGCGGCCCTACAAAGCGGCCTGGCCGCGCGAGGAGGCCCTCGCCTTCCTGTCGGAGCAGAGGCCGGCCGGCACTTGGACCCGCGCTGCGTAGCGGCCCTGCTGGCGACGATCGATACGACCGACGGTTCCCTCAATTCGGCCGAACGGGCCGAGGAGAGCCGGGCGCGCATGGCGCTCGCCCGTCCCCCCGGATACGGCCTGACGCTAACGCTCCGTCGTTTCGGTCGCGGATTCCCGCCTGTCGCGGTGCTGGAAACGATGTTGCCGCGCTGACGACATCGCTCCGGTGACATCGGCAGGCCATGGCAAATATCCGATTACGCTAACGCTTTGTTCGTCTTTCGGGAAATCCTCGAAAAATCGACCTTTGTCTTCACGGAATCGCAGAGCCTTCCATCGCTACCTCGTCTCCACAAGGAGTGCGTGGAATGA
Source organism: Methylobacterium sp. Leaf466 (assembly GCF_001425565.1). Taxonomy (NCBI): domain Bacteria; kingdom Pseudomonadati; phylum Pseudomonadota; class Alphaproteobacteria; order Hyphomicrobiales; family Methylobacteriaceae; genus Methylobacterium; species Methylobacterium sp. Leaf466. The sequence goes on from NZ_LMRC01000010.1 coordinate 52,657, forward strand.
TCCGTTGGTTGAGGGACGCGGCCGGTAATCGCGACGGCGGCGTGATGCTGATCTTCGCGCTTTCGCTGCCGATCCTGCTGGCCNCTTCACGGAATCGCAGAGCCTTCCATCGCTACCTCGTCTCCAYAAGGAGTGCGTGGAATGATCCGTTGGTTGAGGGACGCGGCCGGTAATCGCGACGGCGGCGTGATGCTGATCTTCGCGCTTTCGCTGCCGATCCTGCTGGCCATGAGCGCGGCGGCCCTCGAATACGGCTCCATCGTCAAGCGGCGCGGCGAACTCCAGCGGGCCGCCGACAGCGGCAGCATCGCCGGGGTCAACCAGTTCAAGCTCGCCAATGCCGACGACGCCTCTNTCCATCGTCAAGCGGCGCGGCGAACTCCAGCGGGCCGCCGACAGCGGCAGCATCGCCGGGGTCAACCAGTTCAAGCTCGCCAATGCCGACGACGCCTCTTCCGTGCAGGTGGCGATCGCCACCGCCCAGACCCAGGCGGCGGTGCAGGCCACCGCCGGCGCCACGCTTCAGGCCGCGGCGCAGGTGCTCGGGAACCATTCGAGCGTGCAGGTCACGCTCACCGAGACCGTGCCCCTGGCCATGGGCAAGCTGCTCTCGATGTCCGAGATGACGATCAAGGTGCAATCGACGGCCAAGCTGTCGGGGACGACGCGCCTATGCCTGCTGGCGTTGGATCCTTATGCTGCAGGTGCCTTCCGCCTCGAGTCGTCTGCACGGATTACCGCAACCGACTGCTCACTGTATTCGAACTCACGCAGCGTGGCCGGTATCCAAGGTGAGAGCGCAGCAATCGCCCGAGCGGTCTCGACCTGTTCGGCCGGAGGCTACACCGGCAACATGGCGAGCTTCATGCCGCCGCCGGCCACCGACTGCCCGGTCCTCAAGGACCCGCTCGCTGACCGCGCTGGGCCGCCGCTCGGCTTCTGCAAGATCCTGCCGCTCTGGTACAACCCCAAAATGTTGATCGACGGGATCGACAGCCCGCTCTACGGCACCCAGGTGGTCAGCACCACGGCGACCCTGGAGCCGGGCACCTATTGCGGCGGCCTGCACATCACCAAGGNTCGACGGGATCGACAGCCCGCTCTACGGCACCCAGGTGGTCAGCACCACGGCGACCCTGGAGCCGGGCACCTATTGCGGCGGCCTGCACATCACCAAGGGTGCCAAGGTCACGCTCAAGCCCGGCATCTACATCATGTCCAGCGGCCCCCTGGTGGTGGACAAGGGGTCGTCGTTCACTGGCACCAACACCGGCTTCTACTTCACCGGCCTGCGCGCGGGCCTGCTGTTCGACGAGGCCAGTATCATCAGCCTCACCGCGCCCAAGGACGGCATCATGGCGGGCCTGCTGTTCTTCGAGGACCGCGCCCTGATTAACCTCCTGCCGCTACCGCCACCCCTCAGCGGTAAGGGACCCGTGCCGGCCCTGCTTGGAGCCGTCGTTGGCCTGCGCGAGTACCGGATCATCAGCAACGAAGCCCGCACCCTCCTCGGGACCATCTACCTACCTGCCGGACGCCTGATCATCGACTCGAAGAAGCCCGGATGATCAACCTCTACGACGGGCCCGACCTCGTCCTCAACGCCCGCTACGGCACCACCGATATCCCCGTCCCCGAGGGCGTCGGCCCGAGCTCGGCTGATACCGTGCTGTCAAACTGATCCCAGTTTAGTCTCTATCCGCCCTGCAAGCTGTCGGCGAAATCCTCCGGGATCTCGCCGAACCTTCCCAGGATGGTGACGCCTTCCAGCTCACCGGTCTCGTCGTCGGCCATCAAGGCTCGCCAAGCCGGCAGCGTGACGCTCCCCCTAGCAATGATTCGTTTGCCTTTTTCCCCGTTGTCCACAGGGCCTCTGCGGCTGGTTTGACGACGCCGCAGTTGGCGTGCGTTCTGCTTTCGTTCTCAACGGAGGCAGGTCGATGACACCAGCGCAGATCGCCACGATGATGGACATGTGCGAGGTCGAGGTCACGGCGACTGCCTACATCGAGGCGGTGCAGGGTGACCTCGATCAGGCGTTGCGCTGGGCAGTGAGCGACCGCTTGGCGATCGAAGCCAAGCTGTCCGAGGCCCTGCGCGCCGTCTCTCGCGGTTATGTCAGAGGCGAATTGCCCGCGGCCGCGGCCTGACCATGCAAGTCCGTCAGATCGTCGAGATTGCCCCGGATGCCACTGGTCTCGTCCTGATCCCAATCATGGGCGCGGCGCTTTGCGCTGGCTTCCCGTCACCAGCCGACGATTTCCTCGAAGGAGCATTGGAGCTGCCGCGGTGGCTCGCGCCCAATCCGCCGGCCACCTTCGCCTGGAACATCTCTGGCGATTCGATGCGGGCCGCCGGCATCTTCGACCGCGACCTCGCGGTTGTGGACCGCAGCCTGAAGGCCGGCAACGGCAGCGTGGTCGTGGCTGCGATCGACGGCGAGATGTCGATCAAGCGGCTGCGCATCGAGAGCAGCGTGGCGTGGCTGGCTTTCGACAATCCGGACCTGCCGGCTTTCGCCGTCCAGGAGGCGGCCGAGGGCGAGATCTGGGGCGTGGTCCGCTTCACGATCCGCTGGCACGNGGCTGGCTTTCGACAATCCGGACCTGCCGGCTTTCGCCGTCCAGGAGGCGGCCGAGGGCGAGATCTGGGGCGTGGTCCGCTTCACGATCCGCTGGCACGTCGCGCGCGCCGGACTGGTGCGATGAGCAGCGCAATCGCGCTGATTGACGGCAACAGCTTCTACTGCTCCTGCGAGCGGGTGTTCGACCCCAAGCTCGCCCGGGTGCCGGTGATCGTGCTGTCCAACAACGATGGCTGCGCCATCGCCCGGACTGCCGAGGCCAAGGCGCTCGGGATCAAGATGGGCGACCCCTTCTTCAAGATCCGCGAGCAGTGCCGGCGGGACGGGGTGCGGGTCTTCTCGTCGAACTACACCCTCTATGGCGACATGTCGGCCCGCACGAACGCGGTCTACCGCGACTTCGCGCCAGCGGTGGAGATCTACTCGATCGACGAGAGCTTCCTGGACCTTTCCGACGTGCATCCCGACCGGCGCGGCGAGCTCGCCCGCGATCTGCGGGCGACGGTCCGGGCCTGGACCGGCATTCCGACGTGCGTCGGGATCGGGCCGACGAAGACCCTGGCCAAGCTCGCCAACCACATCGCCAAGTCCATCCCCGACCTCAATGGCGTCTGCGACCTCACCGACGAGGACGAGCGGGCGGCCTGGCTCTGCCGCATCCACGTCGGCGAGGTCTGGGGCATCGGACGGGCGTCGCTCGCCAAGCTCGAAGCCATGGGCGTCGATTCGGTGGCGGACCTGCGCGACCTCGACCCCCGTCCGGTGCGCACAGCGATGACGGTGGTGGGCGAGCGCATAATCTACGAGCTACGCGGGCTGTCCTGCCTGCCGCTTGAACTGATGCCGGCCCAGCGCAAGGGCTGCGCCGTGACCCGCTCGTTCTCCCGACGCGTTGCCGAACGCGCGGTGCTGGAGCAGGCGGTGGCGGCGCACGCGACCCGCCTCGGCGAGAAGCTCCGGCGGGGCGGTCTCGGCACGTCCCACGTCACCGTCTTCTACCACACCAGCACTCACGACCGCGGCGACCCCATGCGGTCGGTCTCCACTACCGTGACGCTGCCGGAGGCGACGAACGACACGCTCGCGCTGATCGCAGCGGCGCGGCGCGGCGTCGAGCGCACCTGGCGCGAGCCACCGGACGATCGCCCTTGGCGCTACTCGAAGGCCGGCGTCGTCACCACCGACCTGATGCTGCTGGACGCCAGCCCGCGGGCGCTGATCGGCCAGCTCGACCGGGAGCGCAGCGGCCCCCTCATGGCGGCCATGGACGCCTGCAATGCCCGATTCGGCCGTGGCAGCGTCGTGCCGGCGCGGGCCGGGCTCGCGGCGAAGCGGACGTGGTCGACGAAGTTCGAGATGCGTAGTCCGCGCTACACGACACAGGTGGCCGAATTGCCGACGGCGCGCGCCTAGCGATGGAGCGACTTTGCGACATCCTAGCCCAACAGATCGAGATCGCTTGCGATCCCTGCCGGCGACGTGGCGTCTACCGGCTCGATAGGCTGCGCCGTCGCTTCGGCGAGCATGCCTCGATTTGGGACGTCTACCTGAAGCTGACCCAGACATGCCGCTATCAGCGCGAGCCCGGTAGCCGTACTTCAGACCAGTACGGCATGGCATGCCGCGCCAAGATCGATACTTTGGGCTTGGTGGGCCCACGGGGCCTGCCGTCGAGAACCTGAGCCGATGTGCAACCTCTACAGCTTGATCACCTCGCAAGCGGAAATCCGCGAAGCATTTGGCGTGGTGCAGGATCGGACCGGCAACCCGCCGGCGCTGCCAGCCATCTTCCCGGACCAGCGCGCACCGATCGTCCGGCTCGACGGTGGCGAGCGGGTGATGGAGATGTTCCGATGGGGCATCCCGGGCCCCAAACAGTTCGGCGAACACCCGGTCACCAACGTGCGCAACGTGAAGAGCCCGCATTGGCGTCCCTGGCTCAAGCCGGAGTATCGCTGCCTCGTGCCGGTTTCCTCGTTCTCGGAATACGCCGATACCAAGCCCAGGAAGACGCCGACGTGGTTCGCCCTCGACGAGGACCGGCCGCCGTTCGCCTTTGCCGGCATCTGGCGGCCCTGGACGGGCGTTCGCGGCACCAAGGCGGAGAACCCCGACCGCGAAGAGGCCGAACACCGGCTGTTCTCCTTTCTCACCTGCGAGACGAACGGGATCGTCGGCCCTGTCCATCCCAAAGCTATGCCGGTGCTGCTGACGACGCCTGAGGAATGGCGCACCTGGCTGGAGGGACCGACCGAGGTCGCGCTAGAGCTTCAGCGGCCGCTGCCGGACGAAGCCATGAAGATCGTGGCCACTGGACCGCGAAGGGATCCGGCGTGAGTTGCGCTGACCGTGCCAATGGCTTCATCTTCATCAACCGGCGCAGGGCTTGGCTGAGGACGATGGAAGGCGGAGTGTGATGTCCACCAAGCACCTGAAAGCGAAGGGCTACCTGAAGTGAGTGAAGGCCCGACGTTCGAAGCCGACGTCCCATACAAAGCCGAACGGCTGGCAGAGATTGCCCGCATGGCGCACCTGCTCACTGAGCGGTTGCTCGATAATCAGATCATGGCGCGGCCGGTTTCACGGGATGGCATCCTGGCCTTGCTGAAGGCCTCCTTGCTTCTCAAGGATTATGGACAGGCGATCCCGCCGCTGCTGAACCAGATCGTGCAGGACCTGGGTGATGAGGAAGCTTCCGGCTCCGCTGTGGAGCGAGACGATCCTGACCCGGACGGCGCTGAACAACTGGCTTGGGCGCTGCGTCCTTTTCAAGGCCTGAAAGGACAATAGATCTAAGTCTGCGTCATTTAATATTGACTTATATCCACTAGATTTAGCGACGATCCATATCATCATTACAAATCGAAAATCAAATATCGTTCGATAATGGTATTTAATTTATCTATCATATCTCACCAGTCAGTGTCTGCAATTTTTTACCATGTTGATGAGGGCAGCCCAATGCTCTAACAATGGCCGATTACAGTCGCTAAAGGACTTGCTTGGATGGATGTCATTGTTGTCACGCTTCTCGTGATCGTAGGTATTCCAGGCGAAGCGCCGAAGCAAGTCGAGACAGTATTTGAAGGAAGTTCTGGTATTCAAGGATGCGCGAGAAGGGCGATGGACATCCTTAGTTTGGCCGATACACAAACCCCGACGGGTGGATCAACCGAAGTACGGTGCAAAGTCGATCGGAAGCCCAATCCCACGAACTGAGCGATCCAGAAAAATAGATGTAGTTCTGCGCAAGGCTGGAGAGGCCGGGCGAACCGTCTACCCACCAGAGCCCTGCCCGGCACCCGCCGCGGCGGGGCTGGCGTGCGCCTGCAGAAGCGGCAAGATGAAGGCAGCGAAACCTAGGAGCGTCGCCTATGGCCATTCCGGATCCAAAAATCGAGCACTCGCCACTTGGCGGCGCGATCACCCGCGACGGCCACACGGTGACGGTTCACATCTACCGGTTCGCCGGGACCAAGGATGAATGGACGCTGGAGGTCGTGGGCATCGATCGCAGCCACATCGTGTGGGACGAGACGTTCGAGAGCGATCTGAACGCCTACGAGGCGTTCGAGCGCGTGGTTGTCGAGGACGGCATCAAGTCATTCACCGAGGACGCTCCCGCAGGCCATTGACCGCCCTCGAAGCAGCAGGCGTCATCTTCATCGAGCAGAATGGTGAGGGGCCAGGGGTGCGGCTCCCACGCCCGTGACAATCGCTGAAGCCCCACCCCACGAGCGTGATGGGGGCGCACATGTGGAAGAATCGCTAATGACCCAGGACAAAAGCGGCAGTCAGGATCGTGCTGAAACCCGCGCTGCCAAAGCGGCCGAGAAAGCCGAGACCGCAGGGCAGGTTTGGGAAGAGGTAAGGGTGCGAGAGACGGCCCGTGACGATCAGATCGTTCGCTTGAAGGCTGAGCGGTTGGCACGAGATGCCGACGACGCTGCCGCAAAGGATGCAGCTAAGCAGGCCAAGCTAGCCAAATCGAAGCCGAAAGCGTCAACCTGATCGAGCGAAACGGTGAAGAGCCGTTCGGAGAGAAGTCAGCGATGGCGTCTTAGTGCTCATCAAGCACCTGAAGGCGTAAGGCTATCGGACGTAAGTGAAAGCCCGATGCTCGACGTCGGCACGCCGTACAAGATCGAACGGCCATAGAGATGACCCTTATGGCGACCAACACATGAGATCCGCATGAAGCTGCCGCACCGCCTCTCAAGTCTCTTATCTCGCCCCAAGTCATACCCGCTGCAAACGCCACTCCCTGGCTTTGACGGAGTGTATTATAGGTATTGGTATCGCGATACGCAGATTTACCCCGAAGGTCCTCTAGCACATTACCTAGCAATAGGTTGGTTAGAGGGGCGAGATCCAAGTGCTGGCTTCAGCACAACCGGATATCTTGCTGCAAATCCCGATGTGAAGCAGAATGGACTTAATCCGCTAATCCATTTTCTTGAGCATGGGTTAGCAGAGGGTAGACTTGGCTGGCAGAAAGATCCTAGCGCACCTGCACCAAGTCCAACACATATTAATGGCCCTCAGAAGCTGTTGGCACCTCCTACGAATACTATGAAGGATTGACCAATTGTCACAACAGTTCCGCTACAACGCGCAGCTGTTCCATCAAGGACCAAGGATCATGAAAGCTTCTGTTTTTTAGGGTCAAGCATTTCAAGATCTTTTAAAGACCGGCCAATAGCATCATAAAATGATTTTAGTACCTCAAGAGATAGACTTACGTGTTGTTTTTCAAATCCATTTGAATGAAAAGTTAAATGTGCATTTTGTTTGTCCGACAGAATTGCAACATCTACCATAATTGCGTCGAACTGATTTCTAGTTGCTTTCCGAACCTCGCCGGGAAGTCCGTGTTGAGAGATTAGTTTGTGTCGACCCGCCAAGCTGGCGTTCAGTATGTGCCACATTTCATCAAGCTGCTTGGGGCTTGCCGTAAAGTTTATTTGGGAACCGTTTTGGTCAGTCAGCTTAACGCCGACGACGTCTCTATTATAAAAACCGGGACGCAATACTTCTGAGACCGCAAGTAAGAATGGGTTTTCGGCAGAGCCAGCGTTCCCGGTCTTTTTTGGCGCTCTCGGCATCTAACAGCCCATCCTCTGCGAATCAGTACCAAAGATACGAACACTTGAGCGCCTGATACCTAAAGGGCGGCCCTCCTTTATCAAAGCCGCGAGACGGACCCCGCCCGCGAGGTGCCGTCCCTTCCCCCGCAGAACCCATCGCCTTGAGCTCGGGTGGGCCGGCGGCTGTTCGACCGCCTGACGCGGCGCTGACCCTACGGATTCCCGTAGGTCCACCCCTATTCCTAGCCGGCCGTCCGCCGCGCACCCCTCCCGCATTGTGAGACCCACCATGGTCTGCATCGCTCTCGCGACGCTGGCGCCCATCGAGGCTAGACCGCTCTTGGTGCCTTCTGCCGCGGCTGCGGCCCCGCCGGGCACACCGTTCACCGTCTGGCTGATGTGAACGGACTGCGTGCGCTGGTCGTTGCTGGTGTTATCGAAGCTGTTGGTCACGCCGGCCGCCGTCAGCCTCGCTGCTATCGCGGGCGGGCTGAACGAAATGTCCGTGTCCCGTCCGCCTCGTCTTCGAGCGCTTAGCATCGCGAGAAGCTTCGAGAGGGCCGCTCAGTTAATCGTTGGCAGTGAGCATCTCGGAGAGCCGTCGGATCAGCGGCGGCGCCAGGAGCACGATCGGCAGCATGGTGAGCCAAGCGAGGACCCACGATCGGATCCAGTGATTCAGAAACGATCCTTCGACGAGGAAAGGATAGCTCGCGATCGCCGCGGCGATGGCGCACGTCAAACCGGACTGAAGGACGCCGTAGACGAAATGGCTATGCCGCCGGGAGATCTTTGGCATGGTCGGTATGCGAACCTTCGTCGTTCTCGCCTTGGCGCAGGCGGCATGCTCCTCTCCCTGCTCTGTTCATGCCAACGTTTAGCAGATCCGGCTGACATACGGGCGCGTCAGCCTCGCGCTGGTCGCCACCCCGCGGCCTTCGCCTCATCTTCGGTGCAGAACATCCGCTCGCCGGCCCGGTCGTTGACGCGGGTGCGGGCATAATCGCGCGATCCAGGCAGGTGATAGATCCGCTGGCCGCCGGCCGAAATGTTGCCCTTGATTGTGCAGCCGCTCTTGCCAGTCGGCGGCGTAACGGTCTCTGGCCGTGTGTCCTCGCCGCCAGCGCGTTGGGCACGGCGCCACTCGTATGGGCCTTGGAACGTGCCGGCCCAGATGCCGTGACAAAGCGCCTTCGCCGTCAGCTCGGCATTCACATAGTCCTCAGCGTAGCGTCGGTAGGCGACTGCGTGGCCCTCACGAGCCATCCAAGCATTCAGATCCTCGCTGCCGATCCTGCACACGGCCACGATCCGGCCATAGCGGTCGGCATCCCGCGGATCGCAGGTGATAATCCGCTTGCCGATCCGGTCGGCCAGCGCCAGGGCCGCGGCTTGGCCACACCGATAGTCCTTTCCAGCCACGTCCTTGCAGCGTTGGCCGCTCTCGGGCGCATCGATGCCGTGGAGCCTGATGCGGGTGCCGCGGACCTCCAGCGTGTCGCCGTCGATCACCGAGGCCTAGTCGAGGATCGGCTCGGCTAGGGCGGGCGTGGCGAGGAGTAGGACGAGGAGGCAGGGCCATGGATGCATGCGAGCCTCCTACCACAGCATCACTCGAACATTCAGTCTCAGAAGCAATTGGCGTGCGCTGGTTCTCTTTGTCATCGTGTGTAGACAGCACCTGCCGACACCGTGCTCGGCGCTGAACGCTGCTGAGGGTTGGACATGGTGACGGAGCAGGACCTCGCCGAGTGGCGCACTGCCGGTCTGAAGGCAGGGGACCTGTATGGCGATGAATTGGCTAACGCCTTAACCGGTCGGAGCGTAGAAGATGCCGACGTACAGAACCTCTTCGAGGCGCTCGGTGTGAGTCTGCAGGAAGAAGCGCAACACCTACGCGAACGAGAGGTGCCCGAGGACCTGATCGAAGAGTACACCAAGGCGGCGGTCGAGCGAGTGATGCTGCGCATGCATGCGATCCGTGTAGCCGCAGAGAACAAAGCGGATCTCTGATCGGCCAGGGCACCGCTGCTCCCGTCTGGCGCGCCGAGTTGTTGGACGACCCACTCCCCAGAGAAGCGGCCACCGCTGTTCAGCAAGATCGAGCACACCTTCGGCTCGCTGCAGGCAGTGACGGCCTGGCTGGACGGCGCTCCGATCATGTACGCCCCTAACGGCGCGGAGCACCTCGACGTGCATGCCTTCCTCGTGAAAGTCGAGCACCTTTGAGCGGGCGCTTGAAGGCCGAAATGGCCGTGCTGACTCTCATTCACGTTTGCAGGTCGTCGATACCGCTAACGCCTTTCGGCGGTAACCGGCTTCGATCAACACGGAGTGCATCGAGCTCTGCAAGGGCCGGGTGCTGCCTGTTACCCATGCGATGAGAGACGTACTAGATCATAGGAATCGGGCCTAAAGTGTGTTTCGGCGTGCAACTTTGACCCCGTGAGGTGGGGGATCGGCGTCCAATTCTGACCCCCTAACCTCGTTCTCGCAGACTGCTCTCCGGTACGGCCGGAAGGG
>NZ_LMRC01000011.1:0-58342 GCF_001425565.1 Methylobacterium sp. Leaf466
TCGCCGACCCCGATCACCGGTTCGAGCGCGGGCCGCCGGTCCCCGAACGAGGCCAGCAGGCTGTCGAGCGCCCGGCCCCGCATCGCCTCGATCACGGCTGCGTCGAGGTCGACGATCTCGTAGCGCGCGAACGTCCCCTGCGCCGTCGTCACGTCCGCCCCCTCCAGAACGGCGCTCGTCGTCGGACCCGCCGCAGGCAGGATCGACGAGCAGCCCGAGAGCAGGATCGTCGCCAGGGTCGCCGCCGCGGCGCTGGCTCTCAGCAAGACCGGAACGGAGGGAACGCGCAGCATATGTGTCCTTGCCGTCCCGGCGCGGGCCTGTCGCCCGGCCCGCAGGATCGATCGGTGATGGAGCGCAGCCAAACCCTGCGATCGGCTTAAGGGCCGCCGCATCGGGCCTGACGCCTCAGGTCCGGGTGCTCGTCGAACTTTGCGGTCGCACTGTGGCACGGCCAAGTTTCGGGCACGGCCAAGTTTCGGGCACACCCGAGTTTCGGGCCACGCCAGGCTTTGCCGCCGTGGATGGGGCGGCGGCGTCCTTGATGCTGCCAAGATCTCGGTTCTAAACCGGGCCGTCGCGGCGCCGGGCAATGATTCCAGCGGCCGACGCCGCGAAGAGACTGCGATCCGGACCTCGTCCGCGGTCGAAGATCGTCGGGAAATCAGGTGAGTTTTCCCGGCTGTTGCATCGAAGACATAGCCGCGCCCGATCGCGCGGCTCATCTTCCGGACCGAATGGACGAGCCGTTCCGCTTCGCCGGAGTGGCGTCATGTGGGGTGAGCACGTGGGATCGAGCCTGACTTCGAGCATCGACCAGTCTCCCCGGGCTTCCGGCCCCCGCCCGTCGCCGGCCCGGCAGGTCTTCCTGTTCCTACAGGGGCCGATCACGCCCTTCTTCGCCGAGATCGCCACCGCCCTCGAAGGGCGCGGCCACCGTTGCCTGCGGGTCAACCTGTGCTTCGGCGACCGCCTGTTCTGGCGCCGCCCCGGCGCGGTGAACTTCACCGGCAAGCGCGACGCCTGGCCCGCCTTCATCGCCGACCTGATCGACCGCGAGGGCGTCACCGACATCGTCCTGCTCGGCGAGCAGCGGTTCTACCACAAGGTGGCGATCACGGCCGCCAAGGCCCGCGGCGTGAAGATCACGGTGACCGATTTCGGATACCTGCGCCCGGACTGGATCACCCTCGAGCGCAACGGCATGTCCGGCGAGAGCTGCTTCCCGCGCGATCCCGACGCCATCATGGAATTGGCCCGCCAGGCCCCCGAGCTCGACCTGAAGCCCCGCTTCAAGGACGACTTCAAGACCCAGGTCATGTGGGACATGGCCTACCATTTCTTCAGCAACTGGCTGTGGTTCCTGCACCCGGGCTACCGCTCGCACCAGGTCCACCATCCGGCGATGGTCTACATCGGCACCGGACTGCACATCCTGCTGGCGCGGCGCGACGGCATCAAGGCGAACGCGCGCATCGCCGAGGTCCAGGCCTCCGGCGTGCCCTATTACGTGCTGCCCCTGCAGATGGAGAACGACTTCCAGCTGCGGGCCTATTCCCCGTATTTCGACCTGAAGACCCCGATCCACGAGGTCATCAATTCCTTCGCCCAGAACGCCCCGGCCGATGCCCGGCTGATGGTCAAGGTCCACCCCCTCGATCCGGGCGTGCGCAACTGGCGCCGCATCGTCGCGCGCTCGGCCCAGAAATGGGGCGTCGCCGACCGGGTCGACTACCTCGACGGCGGCGACCTGCCGAAGCTCCTCGAGAAGTCGAAGGGCGTCGTCACTGTCAACAGCACGGTCGGCCTGTGGGCGATGCGGGCCCAGACTCCGGTCATGACCCTCGGGCAGGCGGTCTACGACATCGACGGCCTGACCTTCCAGGGCAAGCTCGACGACTTCTGGACCGGCGGGACCACGCCGCGCCAGGACCTGTGGAACGCCTTCCTCAAGGCGATCGTCGCCCACATCCAGATCCGCGGCGTCTACTACAAGCGCGAAGGGCTGGATGCCGCCGTGCAGGCGGCGGCCGCCAAGCTCGATCTCGCCGACGGTGCCTGGCTCGAAGCGCGGGCGCGGGCCGCCCGCGGCGCGCGCGACACCCGCTGGACCGGCGAGCAGGCCTTCGGCATCGAGCGACTGCAGAACGCCTGAAGATCTTCGATCGCGGTCGGCGCGGCCTGCGGGGCGAGAAGCCCCGCAGCGGTGCGCTTCAGCCGTTCCGGTGCAGCAGGCGCCGGAAGGCCAGCGACCAGACGTGCTTGAGCGCCGCCTCCAGGGTCGGCGCGCGGCGCGCCAGTCCCGGGTCGCCGTCGGCCAGGCGCCGCACCACCACCTCCGGCGGGCAGGCGAGTCCCGTGCGCGGATCGAGATAGCGCGTGTAGCGGATCAGCGCCCCGGCCACGAGTTCGTCGAGGGTGAGCCTGCGCGTGCGGCGCGGGCACTCCGGGCTCCGGGTCAGGCCCCAGCCCGCGTAGAACGGCAGACCGTGGGTGGTCACCGGCTTGCCGCGCAACAGCGCCTCGAACCCGATCAGCGAGGTGATGACCTCGACCGAATCGGCCGCCTCGATGGCATCGGGGGCCGAGACGTCGCGCAGGACCACGTCGGCGAGGCGCTCCAACTCCGCCGGCGCGATGCGTCCGGGCCGCAGGCCCGCCTCCACGTCGGGATGCGGCTTGAAGGCGATGACCGCGCCGGGGTTGCGCTCGCGGGCGATGCGCAGGAGTGCAGCATTGGTGCGGATCTCGGTCGCCCCGAGCCGGATCGAGGCGTCGTCCTCCACCTGGCCCGCCACGAGGACCACGGGCCGGCCCTTCGGCAGCGCCGGCATCGCCCCGCTGCCGACGTTGTACTTGCTGATGCGCGCCTCGACGATGGCGGCCCGCAGGCGGACCGCCCGCTCGAGCACGGCCGCGTCGAAGTCCTCCGCCTCGAGGAGCCGTTCGAGGTCGCTCGGCGCCGTGGCGTCGTAGTAGATCCCGGTGCCGTCGAGGACGTAGGAGGCCCCCGGCCTCAGGGCGACCCCGAGGCCGATGGAGCGCAGGAAGCCGTCCTCCATCCGCACCAGCGGCACGCCGGCCGCGCCGCAGGCGGCCTGCGTCTCGGCGGGGGCCCGGCTCGACCAGGCGACGACGCGGCCGTAGCCGGAGAGGTCGCCCGCCGCCACCGCCGCTCCCTTGCGGGCGATGACCGGGGCGTTGCCGACCGAGGACAGGGTCTTGCGCAGCCACGGATGCTTCCAGGCCGGAAACCCGAGGCAGAGGGTACGCACGGCGTTCTCGCGGTCCCGCACCACCGAGAGGCCGAGGATGGCGACCGCTTCCTCGAAGCTGCAGGGCTCGCCGCCGTAGGGCTCGAAGTAGCGCGACGACACCAGGTAGCTCGCCGCGAACACCTCCTCGGCCGTGCGTTCGCGGGTGCGCCGGGCGAGGTCGAGGCGGTCGTCGGTGAAACCCCAGCCGGCATAGAAGGGCATCCCGAAGCAGGCCACCGCCCGCCCCGCCGTGGCCGCCTCGAAGCCGACGTGGCTGGTGACGACGTAGACGACCGCCCCCGCCTCCACCACCGACCAGGCCGCCACGGGATCGCGCATCAGCCGCGCTCCCTTCTCCGAGGCGATCCCGTCGAGGTGCCCCGGGCCCGACTGGTAGGGAGCGGCGGGGTCCATCACCACCACCACCTGCGCGCCCGGGTTCTCGGCGATGGCGGCGTCGAGCATGGCGGTGAAGCGCCCCTCCCCGGCCAGACCGAACCCGATCGAGGGATCGCCGCGGGGCTGATCGACCACCACGACGACGGGCTTGCCGGAGGCGTCGCCCTGGCGGGCGAGGGCGGCGCCGAGGTCGAGCCGGCGCGGGTCGTTGTCGACGGAGATCGCCAGCCGGCGCAGTTCGGCCAGGCCGGCCCCGGCGCGCGCGAGCAGGGCCGGGTCCTCCCAGCCGCCCATTTCGAGCATGACCTCGAGCTCGCTCGGCGCGGTGGCGTCGTAATAGACCCCGAGGCCGTCGACGATGTAGCTGAGCGAGCGGTCCCTGGGTCTTGCGGGCAGGCGCAGGAACCCCTCCTGCCAGCGGTCGGTGAGACGCACGCGGCGGGAGACCGGCTCGCTGGCGAGGCGCGGCACGCCGCGCTGCCCGCGCTGGCCGGGCGGCGCCGCCTCGGCCGAGAGCGTCCGCGGCCACAGGCGCTTGACCTTGCCCTGATCCATTCGGGTTCCCGTCTCCAGGGTCGATCGCGACGGCCGGTCCGGCGATACCGGAGGTCGCCCCTCGCTCCCCGCGCGCGGGCCGCCCGTTCGCCGACGGGCCGGGAGCGGGCCCGGTCCGTGCCGGGATCGACGACATGAGTGGCCCTTGCCGTACCGACACACCGCGCCGGACGTCAAGGCGGAGCCGGTTTGCCGCTGCCCGCGGGACTGGGCTATGCCTCGCAAGCCCCAATCCCCAACGGTCGGTCCATGCCCGTCATCCTGATCACCGGCGCGTCGAGCGGCATCGGCGCGGCCCTCGCCCTCCACTATGCGGCGGCCGGCACCACCCTCGTCCTCAACGCCAGGGGCCTCGCCAGGCTGGAGGGCGTCGCCGAGGCCTGCCGGGCCAAGGGCGCCACGGTGCTCACCGAATCCCTCGACGTGCGCGACCGGGCGGCGGTCGGCGCCTGGCTGGCGCGGATCGACGCCGCGCACGGGCTCGACCTCGTCATCGCCAACGCGGGCATCAACGGCGGCGACCCGTCCGGCGGCGTCGAGACCGAGGCCGCCGCCTTCGAGACCGTGGACGTGAACCTCAACGGCGCCCTCAACGTCGCCCTGCCCGGCGTCACCCTGATGCTGGCGCGCGGGCGCGGCCAGATCGCGTTGATCTCCTCCCTCGCGGCCTTCGCGCCGCTGCCGGACGCGCCCGCCTACAGCGGGACCAAGGCGGCCCTCCTCGCCCATGGCCTCGCCCTGCGGGCCAAGCTGAAACCCCAAGGCGTGCGCATCAACGTGGTGACGCCGGGCTACGTGAAGACCGCCATGGGTGGCGACTACGAGGGCTGGCGCCCGATGGAGATGAGCGCAGAGGAGGCCGCCCGGCGGATCGCCAGGGGCCTGGCGCGGGACGACGAGATCGTCGCCTTCCCGCAGCCGCTGGCGGCGCTCGCCCGGCTGTCCGCCCTGCTGCCGGAGCGCCTGCGCCGCCTCGGCATGCGCGATTTTGCGTTCAAGGTCGGCAAGGCGAGCCGCACGCCGCAGGACGGGCCGAGCCGATGAGCCGCCCGCGCATCGCGCTGTTCGTGCTGGAGGCCCTGCCCAACGCCCGGGCCGTGCGCCGCTTCGTCGCCGAGCATGCCGCCGACATCGCCTTCGTCGGGCTCTCCAACGCGGAGCGCCCGAGTACGGGCGGCCTCGTCGGCCAGGTCCGGCGCCATCTCGCCCGCTCGGGGCCGGGATTCCTGCCCTACCTCGCCGTGAACTTCGGCCTGCCCGACCTGCTGGCGCCGGCCGCCGGCCTGATCCAGCGCCTCGCCGGCACCACCGGCCGGGCGGGGGCGACCCCGCTCAGGGCCCTGTGCCGGGACCTCGACATCCCGACCCTGCGGGTGGACGACGTCAACGGCACCGAGGTCGCCGCGACGATCGGCCGGCACCAGCCGGACCTGATCGTCGCCTTCCACTTCGACCAGATCTTCTCGGGGCCGACCCTGGCGCGGGTGCGGCTGGGCGGGCTCAACGTCCACCCCGGCCTGCTGCCGCGCCATCGCGGGCCGGTGCCGACCATCCACGCCCTCGCCGAAGAGCCGCCGGCCTTCGGCGTCACCGTCCACCACCTCGCGGTGACCATCGACGCCGGCGCGATCCTCGCCCAGGAGGCGGTGGCCCTGCCGCCGGGCACCACGGCCACCCGCGCCTCCGTCCTCCTGCACGAGCACGGACGCATCCTGCTCGACCGGGTCCTGGCGCGGATCGACCTGTCGGGCGCCATCCCGGAGGGAGAGACGGCGGCGGTGCTGCCCTATTGCCCGTTTCCCGACCGCAGTCTTTTGGCCGACCTGAAGCGCCGTGGCCGCAAGCTGACCGACCGGGCCGACCTGGCCGACGCGCTGGCGCTCCATACCCGCGGCTGAGGGGCGGGGGGAGCCCGTCGCTCAGTGCCCGTCGAACTCCATCAGGGTCCGCACCGGAACGTCGAGGTCGCGCAGCTTCTGGGCGCCGCCGATCTCCGGCAGGTCGATGACGAAACAGGCCGCCACCACCTCGGCCCCGATCTGGCGCAACAGGTTCACCGCCGCGCAGGCGGTGCCGCCGGTGGCGATGAGGTCGTCGACCAGGAGCACCTTGTCGCCCGGCTTGATGGCGTCGACGTGGATCTCCATCTCGTCGGTGCCGTATTCCAGCGCGTAGGCGATCGAGACGGTGGCGTGGGGCAGCTTGCCCTTCTTGCGGATCGGCACGAAGCCCGACGAGAGCTGGTGGGCCACGGCCCCGCCGAGGATGAAGCCGCGTGCTTCGATCCCCGCCACCTGGTCGATCCGGCCGCCGGCATAGGGATGCACCAGCGAATCCACCGCGCGTCGGAACGCCCGCGGGTCGCTGAGCAGGGTGGTGATGTCACGGAAAATGATCCCCGGCTTCGGGTAATCGGGAATCGAGCGGATCGACTCCTTGAGGGCGTTGTGGCGGCGGGCTTCCATGCGGGCGGCTTTCTGTCTCGATCTGAGCGGGCGGGTTAGAGCAGATGCCGGATGGCGGGGCCAGAGGGCGGACGGATCGCGCTGGAAAGATCGCGACAGGGGGCCAATGTCCGGCTCGTGCTATAAGGAGCGACACCGCATTCCGGGCCGGCTCTCGCCCGGGGCGTGAGGAGCCGACCATGGACGACGCCACGCGCCAGCAAAAGGCCTTCACAACCGGCCGGGAGACACTAATCCGGGACTATGCCGCCGGGGACGTGAGCTGGAAGGCGCTGCGCGAAGCTGGCTTCGAGGACTACGTGACGGTGCTGGCCCACCTCGGCGAACTCGGGTTGCGACCACCGGTGGCCCCCATGGACGGCCCGAACGTCGAGAGTCGCGGTCGCGGTCGTGCCATCCTGCGCGAGGCCCTGCGGGCCCGGACATGACTGCGCCCCTCCGCCTCATCGTCACCGACACCTCGCCGCTACTGACGTTGGTGCTTGCCGACTCGCTCGACGTGCTGCTGCGGCCCGGGCTGCCGATCCGTATTCCGGATGCCGTCTATATCGAAGCGACGCGGGTTCGTGGCGCGCCCGGTGCCGAGCAAATCGTGGAATGGATCAACGCTAACCTGGACGCAGTCCAGATCGTACCCACCGATATCGGCATCGATCAGCAACGGCGTCTGGCGGAAGGACGGTCTATTCGGGGACTCGGCGAGCAGGCCGCCCTCGAAACGCTCGATCGCCTCCTGAAAAGCGATCCCACGGCCCAGGCGCTGCTGCTGTTCGAGGACAGTGACGTGCGCAAGCGCCGTGCCGTGGTCGAGGAGCGGGTCAGCCTCATCAGTACGGGGGACTTCCTGCGCGAACTCGAGGCCGCCCGGTTGATCCAGTCCGTCGACTTCATCTTGGACCAGGCGGCGGCCCGTGGCCGCAACGTCGAAAGGCAGCGGCGTGGCGCCGCCGACGGCGATGCACGTGAAGGACTCCGTGAGCAGATTGCTCGACGCACGGGCTCGTCCTTCTGAAAGAGCGGACGTCACGCCGCGGCGTGCGCCTTGCGCAGCAGCTTCACGAGCTCCCCGTGGAGCACCTCGTTGCCGCTGGCCACCGACTTGGCCAGGAGCGGTTCTGCGCCGCCGTCGGCGCTGGTGACGAAGCCACCGGCCTCGCGCACCAGGATGATGCCGGCCGCGATGTCCCAGGTCTGCAGGTCGCGCTCCCAGTACAGGTCGGAGCGGCCGCAGGCGACGTAGGCGAGGTCCAGCGCCGCCGAGCCGAAGCGGCGGGCGCCGCCGGTCACGGCCATCACCGCCGCGACCTCGCGCAGGAGCTTGGGGTGGTCGCCGCGCCCGAGGTAGGGCGAGCCGTAGGCCACCAGCGCATCGGGCATCTCGTTGCGGCCCGATACGCGCAGGCGGCGGTTGTTGAGGTAGGCGCCCTTGCCGCGCTCGGCCACGAACAGCTCGTCCTTGATCGGATCGTAGATCACGCCGGCCACGATCTGGCCCTCGCGCTCGAGACCCACCGAGATCGCGAAATGCGGGATGCCGTGCAGGAAGTTGGTGGTGCCGTCCAGGGGGTCGACGTGCCAGGTGTGGCTCTTGTCCTGGCCCTCGACGTTGCCGGATTCCTCCAGGATCAGCCCGTAGCCGGGCCGCGCCTTCATGAGGGCGTCGCGAAGCACCTCCTCGGCCTTGCGGTCGGCGGCGGAGACGAAGTTGCCGGGCCCCTTGCGCGAGACCTGAAGGTTCTCGATCTCGCCGAAATCGCGCTTGAGGCCACGGGCGGCCTTGCGCACGGCATCGACCATCACGGTCATGAGGGGTGAGCTGATCATCGTCGCTTCGAGTCCGGGTCGTTGACGGGCAGGAGGGCTGACCGGCCCGGCACGGGCCACGGCCTGGCCCACCCTTCGTCGGGAGGCCGGTCCGCCCGATCCGGGTTTTCCTGGCTGGGGGTTCCCTAGCAGATCGCGTCGCGACAGGACACGCCCGAGCGTCCCCGTGGACGCGGGCCTGAGGCGCACGGCCCAGGGGGCTTTCGTGAGACGGGCGTCAGTTGCCGCCGGCGCGATCGGCCGCGAGCTTTTCGGCCCTGGAGCGCTCCTCGGCGCTCAGGCCGGTCAGGGTCTGGTCGAGCCAGGCGTCGGTGAGGCCCTGGGCCGAGGCCGCGAGGTTCCAGGCCGCCGCCTCCACGAGGTTCTTCTGCACGCCGCGCCCCACCGCGAACAGCCGCGACAGGCGGTTCTGCGCGATGGCATTTCCGCGGGAGGCGGCGTGCGTGAAGTAGCGTGCGGCGCGGACCTCGTCCTTGGGCAGGCCGGTGCCGTTGAACAGGAGGATGGCGAACTCGACCTCGCCGGCGAGATCGCCGTTGTCGGCCGCCCGCCGGAACCAGTCGGCGGCCTTGGACGCGTCCTTGGGGACGCCGCGGCCCTGGAGATAGAGCACGCCGATGTTGTGCTGGGCGGCGCCGATCTCGCCCTGTGCCGCCTTCTCGAACAGGCTGGCGGCCCGCGCCAGGTCGGCCGGGGCGCCGGTGCCCAGGAGCAGCAGGCCGAGGTTGTAGGAGGCGGTGACGTCGCCCTTGGCGGCGGCCTGTTCGAGCCAGGCGCGTCCGGCCTTGGGGTCCTTGGGGCCGCCGCGGCCGTCGATCGCCATGAGGCCGAGGGCCGCCATGGCGTGCGCGTCGCCCTGGGCGGCGGCCAGCCGGTACCATTCGGCCGCCTTGACCGGGTCCTGCCGCACCCCGAGGCCCTGGTTGTAGAGTTCGCCCACCAGCGTCATGCCGGCGGCGTCCTTGGGGTCCGCCTCAATGCGCTTCGTCGCCTCGCGGAAGGCGGTGGCGTATTGCCCGCGCTGGTAGGCGCCGAAGGCCACGTCCGGCGTCTTGCTCGACGGGCCCGGCACCGCCCCGATCGCGCCCGGCGTATAGGGGGTCGGCAGGTCCTTGAGCGGGGCGACCTTGATCGTGCGCGGGGTGGCGGGCACCACGTCCTTGGGCACCCCGTCTCCGGGCGTCTCGGCCGACGCCGTGGACATCGCCCCGAGCAGCGCCAGCAGGGCTAGGGCCAGGGCCAGGGACGGACGCGTTCTCACGAGGCGGCGTCCCGCAGGGCCGCCTGCTCGGCCAGCACCGCCATGATCGCGCCGAGATCGGCGGAGGCGTCGAGCCACAGCCCGCCCTCGATGCCGACGAACTCGGTTCCGGTGGCGGCCAGCGCCGCGACCTGCCCGATCTCCTGCGCCACGGCGATGCAGGGCGTCTCGAAGATCTCGGTCCACCACTGCGTGCGCGCCAGCACGAGCTCCGCGTCGGGTGCGACGCCGTCGGGGTAGAGCCCGCCGAACATCACGTAGTCGACCCCCGCCTCCCCCGCCTCCATGGCGGCGTGCTTCGACTCGCCGCCCCCCGCGCCGAGGATGCGGCCGTCGGCGAGGCGCCCGCGCAGGTCGCGCAGGTCGCCCTCGCCGGGCTTGTCGAGATGGACGCCGTCGGCGCCGCCCCGCGCCGCCACGCTCACGAGGTCGCCGTCATAGCCCGCACAGGCGACGAGGACGGCCGCCCCGGTCTCCTGCACGCCCGGCGCCACCCGCTTGACGAGGTTGACGAGGCTGCGCTCGTCGGCCGGCGCCAGCCGCAGCACCACCGCCGCCACGTCGGCGGCCGCGGTGGCCCTGCGGATCGCCGCGACGAGGCCATCGACGTGGGAGGCCTCGACCCGGTGCGGGGTGAGCAGGGCGAGGCGGGTGCGCGGCGCGGTCATGGGGTCCTGGCGTTGACGTCGTGTCCGGTCCGTCTACCCGATCCGGGGGTCGAGCGAACCGTCGGCATAGCGTTTGGCCATGGCCGAGACCGAGACCGGACGGATCTTCGAACCCTGGCCGGCGGTGCCGAACTCCTCGAACCGCTGCTTGCACAGCTTCTGCATCGCGTCCATGGCCGGCTTCAAGTACTTGCGCGGGTCGAACTCGGCCTTGTTCTCGGCCAGCACCTTCCGGATCTGGCCGGTCATCGCCATGCGGTTGTCGGTGTCGATGTTGATCTTGCGCACGCCGTGCTTGATGCCGCGCTGGATCTCCTCCACCGGCACGCCCCAGGTCGGCTTCATCTCACCGCCGTACTGGTTGATGATGTCCTGCAGGTCCTGCGGCACCGAGGACGAGCCGTGCATGACGAGGTGGGTCGTCGGCAGGCGGCGGTGGATCTCCTCGATGACGTTCATGGCGAGCACGTCGCCATCGGGCTGGCGGGTGAACTTGTAGGCGCCGTGGCTGGTGCCCATCGCCACCGCCAGGGCATCCACCTTGGTGGCCTGCACGAACTTCACCGCCTCGTCCGGGTCGGTGAGGAGCTGGTCGTGGCTGAGCACGCCTTCCGCGCCGTGGCCGTCCTCGGCCTCGCCCTCGCCGCTCTCCAGCGAGCCGAGCACGCCGAGTTCGCCCTCCACCGAGACGCCGGCCCAATGCGCCATCTCGGTGACCTTGCGGGTGATCTCGACGTTGTAGGCGTAGTCTGCCGGGGTCTTGCCGTCGGCTTTCAGCGAGCCGTCCATCATCACGGAGGTGAAGCCGTACTGGATCGCGGTGGCGCAGGTGGCTTCGTTGTTGCCGTGGTCGAGGTGCATGCAGACCGGGATGTGGGGGTAGATCTCCACGAGACCGTCGATCAGCTTGGCCAGCACCACGTCGTTGGCATAGGCGCGCGCGCCCTTGCTCGCCTGGAGGATCACCGGCGAATCGGTGGCGTCGGCCGCCGCCATGATGGCGAGCCCCTGCTCCATGTTGTTCATGTTGAAGGCGGGCACGCCGTAGCCGAACTCGGCGGCGTGGTCGAGGAGTTGCCTGAGGGTGATGCGTGCCATGATCCGGTTTCCCAATCATCTGCGGTCGGCACAGCAAGGCCGATCCTAATCCATCACCTCGTCCTGAGGTGCCGTAGCGAAGCGGAGGCCTCGAAGGAGCCCTCCCGTTCTCGATGTGATCCCCGGACCCTCCCTCGAGGCCCGCTGCCGCGTGCCCCTCCGAATGAGGTCGAGGGAGGGACGACGCTTATTCCTTCACCCGCAACGCCTCGACGCCCGGGAGCACCTTGCCCTCCAGCCATTCGAGAAAGGCGCCGCCGGCGGTGGAGACGTAGGAGAAATCCTGCGCCACGCCGGCATGGTTGAGGGCGGCCACCGTGTCGCCGCCGCCGGCCACGGAGACCAGCTTGCCGGCGCGGGTGCGCTCGGCCGCATGCCGGGCCGCGGCCACCGTCGCGGCGTCGAAGGGCGTCAGCTCGAAGGCGCCCAGCGGTCCGTTCCAGACCAGGGTCGCCGCCTCGTCGATGGCGCCCTCGATCTCGGCGACGGAGGCCGGGCCGGCATCGAGGATCATGCCGGTCTCGGAGACCGCGGCGACCGGGACGGTCTCGTGGGGGGCGTTTGCCTTGAACTCGGTCGCCACCACTGCGTCCACCGGCAGGATGATCCGGCACCCGGCCGCCTTTGCCGCGGCGAGGATGCGCAGGGCGGTCTCGGCGAGATCCTTCTCGCACAGGGACTTGCCGACGCCCGAGCCTTGCGCGTGCAGGAAGGTGTTGGCCATGCCGCCGCCGATCACCAAGCTGTCGACCTTGGTGACCAGGTTTTCCAGGAGGTCGATCTTGGAGGAGACCTTGGCGCCGCCCACCAGCGCGATCACCGGCCGGGTCGGCGCCTCGAGTCCCTTGGTGAGGGCGTCGAGCTCGGCCTGCATCAGGCGGCCGGCGAAGGCCGGCAGGAGGTGGGCGAGGCCTTCCGTCGAGGCGTGGGCCCGGTGGGCGGCCGAGAAGGCCTCGTTGACGTAGACGTCGCCGTTGGCGGCCAGCGCGGCCGTAAAGGCGGGGTCGTTCGTTTCCTCGCCGGCATGGAAACGGGTGTTTTCCAGGAGCAGCACCTCGCCGTCGCCCAGGGCGGAGACGGCGGCGGCGGCGGCCTCGCCGATGCAATCGTCGGCGAAGGCGACCGGGCGTCCGAGCATCTCCGACAGGGTCGCGACCACGGGCCGGAGCGAGTCGCGCGGCTCGGGCTTGCCCTTCGGGCGCCCGAAGTGGGCGAGCAGCACCACGCGTCCACCCTGGTCGGCGATCTCTTCGATGGTCGGTACGATCCGCTCGATCCGGGTCGCGTCGGTGACGCGCCCGGCCTCCATCGGCACGTTGAGATCGACGCGCAGCAACACCCGCTTGCCCGAGAGCGAGCCGGCGTCGTCGAGGGTACGGAACGCGGTCATGCTGGCCTTTTCACGCTGGAATCCTGTCGGCGGCTCGCCCGGCTCAGACCGGGATGAGCGCCTGGAGGTTGAGCCGCTGGACGGCGATGGTCAGGACGACGGTGAGCACCGCGGTGATGACGGCGGTGAGCACGAGGGCCCCGGCACCCGGCAGGCGCTTGGTGCGGTCCGCGATCGCCCGCACTTCGCTGCGCAGGGCGGTGAGGTCGGACTGGCGCGCCGCCTCGTTCATGCGCTGGGCCGCGCCCTCGACCTTGTCCTCGACCTTGGACAGCAGCGCCTCGGAGCGGGCGTACTTGTCCTCGATCCGGGCGCATTTGTCCTCGATCCGGGCGAGCTGGTCGCCCGTGGCGGAGGCCGATGTCGTCCTGACCGCGGTCACCGGCTCCGGTGCGGCTGCGGCCACCGGCGTCGCCGCCGCGACGACGGCCGCGGTCGGCTGTGGCGAGGAGGAAATCGGGGACGAGGGGGTCGGCGATGAGCCGCCGGGAATGAAGTCGCTGCCGGCCGTGGTCGTCGTCGAGGCCTTCGTCGTCGGGGAGGCCGTGGTCGTCGGCGAAGTCTCGGTCATCTCGGGCACACCTGGTCGCGGGCGGGGAGGATGCGGGGCGCGTCGGTCGTCGATCCGACCGCTCCGGGCGGCCTGGCGTCAAAGACGCCGTCCGCCCGGAGCGGCTGGTCCGATCCCGAGCCTAGAGCAGCTTGCCCATGGCCACGGCGGTGTCCGCCATGCGGTTCGAGAAGCCCCACTCGTTGTCGTACCAGGCGAGGATGCGCACGAAGGTGCCGTCCATCACCTTGGTCTGGTCCATGTGGAACGTCGAGGAATGGGGGTCGTGGTTGAAGTCGATCGAGACGTTGGGCGCGTCGGTATAGGCGAGCACGCCCTTCAGCGGGCCGTCGGCCGCCGCGCGGATCGCGGCGTTGATCTCCTCGACGGAGGTCGCGCGCTTGGCCGTGAAGACGAGGTCCACCGCCGAAACGTTGGGGGTCGGCACGCGGATCGAGGTGCCGTCGAGCTTGCCCTTCAGTTCCGGCAGGACGAGCCCAACGGCCTTGGCCGCGCCGGTGGAGGTTGGGATCATCGACAGGGCGGCGGCACGGGCCCGGTAGAGGTCCTTGTGCATCTGGTCGAGCGAGGGCTGGTCGTTGGTGTAGGAGTGGATCGTGGTCATGAAGCCGCGCTCGATCCCCACGAGGTCGTGGAGCACCTTGGCCACCGGCACCAGGCAGTTGGTGGTGCAGGAGGCGTTCGAGATCACCACGTGGTCGGCGGTGAGGGCGTCGTGGTTGATGCCGTAGACCACGGTGAGGTCGGCGCCGTCGGCGGGGGCGGACACGATCACGCGCTTGGCGCCGGCGTCGAGATGGGCCTTGGCCTTGTCGCGGCTCGTGAAGATGCCGGTGCATTCCAGCGCGATGTCCACCCCGAGCTCGCGGTGCGGCAGCTCGGCCGGGTTGCGCACGGCGGTGACCTTGATGCGCCGGCCGTCGACGACGATGAACTCGCCGTCGACCTCGACCTTCGCGTTAAAGCGGCCGTGGATCGAATCGAACCGCAGGAGATGGGCGTTCGTCTCGACGGGGCCGAGATCGTTGATCGCCACGACCTCGATGTCCGTGCGTCCGGCTTCGTGGATGGCGCGCAGCACGTTGCGGCCGATGCGTCCGAACCCGTTGATGGCAACCTTGACCGTCACGGCCTGATATCCTTCTTCTGTCGAGGGGCCGGGCGTCCGGCGCCCCCGTGAGGCCCACATCGGCACGCCGGGGCCGCCGGGCAAGAACACTCTCGCGCGAGATCGCTCCCGCGAACGACACCGCGTGGCCCGGATGCCGGCGTTTCGCGCCGCGCCCGTTCCTGAGCGGTGCCACGTTTGAACCTGAGATGAACCGGCCGGCCCCCGCGCTGGCGCGGGGTCGGACCGTTCGCGGCCCCGCGGGGCCTGTCGTCAGGCGGACGAGGGCTGACTATCATGGCCGTTCGGGCTGGCAAAGGTTGCCGGGTGACGATCGGACGCGAAAGTCAGGTTGATTTCCCGACCCGGCCGGCTCGACAATGCGGGCCGTCAGAACGCGCCTTGGCGATGATGTCCCGATCGTAAGGCCCCGCACCGTGAGATCCCGATCGTGAGCCACGCCGCCGGCCCCGGCATCCTGCGCCTCGAAGCCGCCCTGACCCGGCTCGAGGAGGCCGTCGCCCAGCGCTTCGAGGCGGTGCGCGCACCGGGCGAGACCGAGATCGAGCTCGCGATCATGGGCGAGGACAGGGCGCGGCTCGCCGCCGAGCTCGATGCGGCCAGCGCCCGGCTCGCCGCGGTGGAGGCCACCACCGACGACGTCGGGCATCGCCTCGGGCGCGCCATCGCCACCGTCGAGGGCGTCCTGCTGCGGCCCCGCCGCCATCCCGACCTCTGAGCGGACGGCGCGCCCATGCCCCAGATCAACGTCACCATCGACGGCAAGAGCTACCGGATGGCCTGCGCCGAGGGCGAGGAGCCGCACTTGGCCGCCCTCGCCGCGAGCTTCGGCGCCAAGGTCGCCGAGATGCGCCAGGCCTTCGGCGAGATCGGCGACATGCGCCTCCAGGTGATGGCGGCGCTGACCCAGGCCGACGAACTGCTGGAGGTCCGGCGCCGTCTCGCCGACCTCGAGGCCGAGACCGGGGCCATCCGCGAGCGCCTCGCCTCCCTCGACGCCGAGCGGGCGGTGGACGAGGCGCAGCTGGAGGACGGGCTCAACCGGGCGGCCGAACGGATCGAGCGACTGGCCCACAGGCTGGCGACGGGGTGAGGTTCCCCCTGGCGCCGCGCCCCCGCCGACGCTACATACTGCTGGCGGGGCTGCAGAGTCCGTCAGGAGCACTTTCCCCGGGGCCTTATCGACTCCCCCGGGAGCTGTCCCTGGCCTCGTCCCTGGACTTGGTCAACACGGCGCCCACCTACACTGTAGGTTTCCCGGGATCGATCCTCCAACGGCTCACGTGGCTCCGCACTCCTCCTCCCCCACCTCCGGCCTCAAGGCCATCCTTCGCGATGCCGTCCTCGCCCGGCGCGACGGGCTCGCGCCCGAGTCCCGCCGCGACGGGTCCGTGGCCGTCGCCGATGCGGTCATGGCCATCGACGCCCTCGCCGGGGCGCAGATCGTCGGGGCGTTCTGGCCGATCCGCAGCGAGGTCGATCCGCGCCCGCTCATCGACCGGCTGTTCGCCCGCGGCCAGCGCGTCGCCCTGCCGAAGGTGACGCCCGAGGGCCTCGTGTTCCGCGAGTGGAAGGCCGGCGAGGCCCTGGTCGCGGGCCGCTTCGGCCTGAGCGAGCCGCGCGACGACCTCCCTCCCCTCGATCCCACCGCCCTGATCGTGCCGCTGGCGGCCTTCGACCGCCGCGGCCATCGCATCGGCTACGGGCGCGGCTACTACGACCGGGCGATCGCGCGCCTTAGCGGCAACGGCCCGGTCCTCACCATCGGGATCGCCTTCGCGGTCCAGGAGATCGAGGCGGTCCCGGCCGAGCCGCACGACCGGCCCCTCGACCATCTCGTGACCGAGGCCGGCCCCGTCTCCCTCCTCCGGACCTGAAGGCCCGCCGCCGATGCGCCTCCTCTTCCTCGGTGACGTCGTCGGGCGTCCCGGCCGCTCCGCCGTGACCGGCCGCCTGCCGGCCCTGCGCGAACGCTGGCGCCTCGATTGCGTGGTGATCAACGGCGAGAACGCCGCCGGCGGCTTCGGTATCACCGAGGCGATCTGCGACGAGCTCCTCCAGGCCGGGGCCGACGCGGTGACGCTGGGCAACCACTCCTTCGACCAGCGCGAGGCCCTGGTCTTCATCGCCCGCCAGACCCGCCTCGTGCGCCCGGCCAACTACCCGCCGGGCACGCCCGGGCGCGGCGCCACGGTGGTGGAGACCCGCGCCGGAGCGCGTGTCCTCGTCCTCAACGTGATGGGGCGGATCTACCTCGACGCCCTCGACGATCCCTTCGCGGCGGCCGAGCGCGAACTCACGGCCTGCCCGCTCGGCGAGGTCGCGGACGCGGTGATCGTGGACGTCCATGCCGAGGCGACCAGCGAAAAGCAGGCCTTCGGGTACTTCCTCGACGGCCGCGCCAGCCTGGTGGTGGGCACCCACACCCACACCCCCACCTCGGACCACCGCATCCTGCCCGGCGGCACCGCCTACCTCTCCGACGCCGGCATGTGCGGCGACTACGATTCGATTCTCGGCATGCAGAAGGACGAGCCCCTGCGCCGCTTCCTGCAGAAGACCCCCGGCGCCCGCCTCGAGGCGGCGCAGGGGACCGGCACCCTGTGCGGCATCGCGGTGGAGACGGACGACGCCACCGGCCTCGCCACGCGGGTGGCGCCGGTGCGCCTCGGGCCGCACCTGGAGGAGACCTGGCCGCGGGAGTGGGATTGAGGCGGTCCCAAGGGATAGCGGTGCCGCGACGCACGAGGCCGGTCGGTCTGCAGACTCCGATTGAACGATAGGACGGGCCCTTTGACGACTGCATCCATGGGCGCCTGTCAGCATTTTGACTTGAGGAACATTGCTTTCGCCGCAAGCGCCGGTTGACGGACGTGCGATTTCCGAACACAACTTGAGGGTGTCTTATGCGGCACTGAAGTTGTGGGAAGGACGTCCTCGTGGGTCAGCCGGATTTCGAGCGGATCAATGCCGCGATTCATCGAGCGGGCGCGCGATGGGACGCCGGTCCGACGTCCATCAGCGAATTCTACGATGTCGAAGCATCGCCGACTGGGCGGTTCGGCCTTTCCATTGACCCGGAGCGGGCCAAGAAGGAGGTCGTCAAGGCGCGAAATGCCGAATCGGCGCTATTCAAGGTTGTCGCACCGCCGCCGCCGAAACTCGACTGGCGTAATAGCGGCGGTCAGAACTTCGTGACACCAGTCAAGGATCAATCGAGCTGCGGCTCCTGCGTCGCATTTGCGACATGCGCCGCCGTGGAAAGCCGGATTCTCATCGGTACCGGCAATCCCGGCGGGTCGATCGACCTCTCGGAGGCCCATCTCTTCTACTGCGGCGCGCCGAACTCTTGCGACCAGGGGTGGTTCTACACGAAGGCGCTTGACTACGCGAAAAAGCACGGCATCGGCCAGGAGTCGGATTTCCCCTACACGCCCGGCAATCAGGCGTGCCAGCCGATTCCGCCCATCGTCAGCGTGCCTCGCTACCAGACCGCGGTATCCTAGATGGCCCGCAAGCAGGCTCTCCAGAAGGGGCCGGTGATCGGCGGATTTCGCGTGTTCCAGGATTTCTATGCTTACCGAAAAGGCATCTACACTCATGTGGCGGGTGAGTTTCTCGGATGGCATGCCGTTGCCGTGATCGGCTATGACGACGCCGAGCAATGCTGGATCGCCAAGAACAGTTGGGGATCGAGATGGGGCGAGAAGGGCCATTTTCGCATCGGATATGGTGAATGCGGAATCGATTCCGAGGTGTTGTTCTACGATCCCGAGATTGCACTGGCGAGCACGACCGTGGTCGCTCGACAGCTGTCGCCCCGCCGTACGAAAGCCGCGAAGCTCACTGAAAAGCTTGCTTGAATCGCGTTGCGGGCGCGATATGAACGGGCCTTTCGGAGGACGTCGTGATGGATCTTGAGCGGCGTGGTCCCATCGACGCCCGCCCCGGCGAGACGATCGAGATCGCGGCGCCGGGAGAAGGAATCGGAGGGTTCCTCTGGCATGCGGAAGTGCCTCACCATGCGGCGACGATCGTTGGTGAGACGCTCGGCCCATCGCCCGATGGGGTTGGGGCCGGAACGGCAAAGGTCTTTCGCGTGCGCCTCGAAGGGCCGGGTGACACGACGCTGCGCCTCGTTCAGACACGGTCCTGGGATTCGGTGCCCGGGCGTGTCATCGAGGTGCCGATCCGGTGCGTCTCAGGACGTTAGCCAGCCACGCGTCTCGTGTCTGTGTTCGTGATGGAGGTCGTCTTGCCATCAGTCGTCTTGCCATCAATTGCGTGCAAAGCTGGCGCGGCCGTCATTTCGAGGCCCCCGACGACTTGATCGTGGCCAGACCTGCGGCCAGTGTGCGCTCGGTCCCGCCGCGATGCGCGCGCGTCTCGACGTGTCGTGAACGCTAGCAACTCAGCGTCGAAGAGTTTCCCATCAGCCCATGGCGACCCCTCCCGCGAATCCCGACGCACCGCTGGTCAAGCCGGGCATCTACCTGATCCGGATGCTGGTCTTCCTGACCCTGGTCGGGTTCCTCGCCTTCGTCCTGTTCAAGCAGATCACGCCGGCCTTCCTCGCCAATCCCGGCCTCAACGGGCTGATCCTCGGCGTGCTGCTGCTGGCGGTCCTGCTCGCCTTCGGGCAGGTGCTGCGCCTCAACCGCGAGACCGCCTACGTCAATGCGGTGGCGATGGGGCAGGAGCCGGCCAAGGGGCCCGCGCTCCTGGCGCCGCTGGCACCGGCGATCGCGGCGCGGCGCGAGGGGCGCAGCCTGCCGGCCACCCGCGCCTTCCTCGACAGCACCGCCGCCCGCCTCGACGAGGGTCGCGAGATCCTGCGCTACGTCGCCGGCCTCCTCATCCTGCTCGGCCTGCTCGGCACCTTCTGGGGCCTCATCGACACCCTGAGCGCGGTCGGCTCGGTGATCCGCACCATGCGCGGCGGCGGCGAGGCCGGCGCGATGTTCGACGAACTGAAGAACGGCCTGGCCGTTCCCTTGAGCGGCATCGGCCTGGCCTTCTCGGCATCGCTGTTCGGTCTGGCCAGCTCCCTCGTCATCGGCTTCCTCGACCTGCAGGCCGGCCAGGCCCACGCCCGCTTCCACAACGACCTCGAGGACTGGCTGACCTCGGGCGAGACGCAGGAGGCCGCGACGGCGCTCCCCGCCGTGCCGGCCTCGGCCAAGGAGCTGACGGAGGCGGTGGAGCGCCTGACCACCGTGGTCGCCGAGGGCGCCAACGGCCGGGTCGCGACCCAGGCGATGACCAACCTCGCCGAGGGCATCCAGGGCCTCGTCCAGCACATGCGCGCCGAGCAGCAGATGATCCGCGACTGGGTCGAGGCCCAGGCCAGCCGCGAGCGCGAGCTGAAGCAGGCGCTGGACCGCCTCGGCCGCGAGCGGGCCTGATGGCCTCGCTGCGCACGCGGCGCGACCGGAGCCTCAACGTCTGGCCGGGCTATGTCGACGCCCTGGCCACGCTGCTGCTGGCGGTGGTCTTCCTGCTGACGATCTTCGTGGTGGGGCAGTTCTTCCTGTCCCAGGAGATCACCGGCCGCGACACGGTCCTCAACCGCCTCACCCGCCAGATCGCCGACCTCACGGACCTGCTGGCCCTCGAACGCTCCAACAAGCGGGCGCAGGAGGAGAGCGCCGCCAACCTGCGCAGCACGCTCACGGCGACCGAGGCCGACCGCGACCGGCTCCAGGTCCTGGCCGAGGGGGCGCAGGGCAGCGGTTCGCGCGTCGAAGAGCGCGACAAGCAGATCGCGGTGGAGCGGGCCAACACCAACCGCGCCCTGTCGCAGGTCGACCTCCTCAACGAGCAGATCGCCGCCATGCGCCGCCAGCTCGCCGCCCTCGAGGACGCGCTCTCGGCCTCCGAGAACCGCGACAAGGAGAGCCAGGCCCGCATCGCCGACCTCGGCAGCCGCCTCAATGTCGCCCTGGCGCAGCGGGTGCAGGAGCTGGCGCGCTATCGCTCCGACTTCTTCGGGCGCCTGCGCCAGATCCTCGGCAACCGCCCCGACATCCGCATCGTCGGCGACCGCTTCGTGCTGCAATCGGAGGTGCTGTTCCCCGTCGGTTCGGCGAGCCTGAAGGCGGAGGCCGGCCCCGAACTCGACCGCATCGCCACGGCGATCATCGACCTCGCCCGGCAGATCCCCGCCGACATTCCCTGGGTGCTGCGCATCGACGGCCACACCGACGCGCGCCCGATCGCCAGTTCGCAGTTTCCCTCGAACTGGGCGCTCTCGGCCGCCCGCGCCATCGCGGTGGTGCAATACATGGCGGGCAAGGGCATCCCGCCCCAGCGCCTCCTGGCGGCGGCCTTCGGCGAGTTCCAGCCCCTGGAGGCCGGCACCACCGAGGAGGCCTACGGCCGCAACCGCCGGATCGAGCTCAAGCTGACCGAGCGATGAGGGGAGTGGCCTGCAGCCGCTCGGCGACCAGGGCCTGGAGCGACCACAGGTGGCGGTCGCGGATGCCGAGTTCGGCACAGGCCAGCGCGGTGCGGCGCAGGTATTCGGCGCTGGGGCCGAGGCCGCCGTCGGCCCGGGCGATGAGGTCGGCGATATCGGCCTCGCCGAGGCGGCCGGTGTAGCGGTCGCAGGCCGGGTTCGCCACGAAGGTCAGGGCCTCGACCACGCCCTCGCGCGTGGCCACGGGCACCCAGCGGGCGCGGTAGCCGTTGCCGCGCATCTCGCGGCGCCACACAGGCATCAGCACCTCGCGCCAGTCTCCCTCGGGCAGGCGGAAGGCGACACCGTCGCAGACGCCGCCGGCCACCAGCGCCAGGACGAGGCCGGGGTAGTCGGTCGAGCCGCGAAACCGCCGCTGCAGCAGGCAGAAGCGCCGGTGCCAGCCGCGCACGCGGCCCAGGCGCTGCTCCGCGATCGCGAATTCCGGCTGCCAGATCAGCGAGCCGTAGCCGAACACCCACGGCCCCCCGCCGGCCGGGGCCGGGCGTGCGTCGAGTTCGCTGTGGAGGGCGGCCTCGACGTCCGCGTCGGTCATGAGCGGCATCGCGGCGGTATCGTCGGCCGGCCGCCGGGGATGGGCGGCGGCGATCAGTTCGGCGGTGAGGGTCAGGTCGCGCTGCGGCATCGCGGGTTCCACGGGCACGAGGGCTCGGTCTCGCGCGTCTGCGGCACAGGCAATATTCGGGCAGATCGGATGCGGGCGACCGGTTCCCCGGCCGCCCGACGGGAGCGTCAGCGGACGCCGAGCAGTTCCACGTCGAAGATCAGGGTGGCGCCGGGCGGGATGACGCCACCGGCGCCACGCGAGCCGTAGCCCTGGTCCGGCGGGATCACGAGGCGGCGCTTGCCGCCGACCTTCATGGTGGCGACGCCCGTATCCCAGCCGGCGATGACCTGGCCGGCGCCCAGCGTGAAGCTGAAGGGCTGGCCGCGATCGACGGAGGAATCGAATTTCTTGCCCGGCTTGCCGCCTTCGTCGAGCCAGCCGGTGTAGTGGACGTTGACCTTCTGGCCGGCCTTGGGCTCGGGGCCGGTGCCCACCACCTCGTCCTGGTATTTCAGGCCCGACGGGGTCGTCACGTACTCGGCTGAGGCGGATGCGGTCATGGCGATCAACGAGGCTCCGGCGATGAGGGAGAGGAAGCGGGGAAGGAGTCTGGGCATGCGGCGGGGATGTCCTGTCTGACGTGCCGAGGCGGTGGGTTAGCACAGGCGAGGGGCCGCTGCCGAGGGGGCGATCAGCGGCGCGACGAGCCCGGCAGGGCAAGCACGGGCGTGGCGATGCCGTGCAGGGCATTCGCGGCGATCGCCATGGCCAGCGCCCGCGCGTTCACGGCGAGCGCCATGGCCGTGGCGGCACCGGTCACGCCGATCCAGGCGAACAGGAGCCCGGTCAGGAGCGCGGCCAGGACCAGCGCCGACAGGGTGATGCCGGCCGCCAGACGCTCGCCCCCGAGCATCGCCAGGATGTGTTCGCCCGGCCCGAACAGGCTGGCACCGAGGCTGCCCCCCACAAGGATCGCCAGGATGGGAAGACCGTCGCGAAACCCGGGCCCGAACAGGTCGAGGAGCCAGGGCGCCACGGCGAGGAGCCCGCTGCCGACGAGGGCGGTGCCCAGGGCGGTGAGCCGGGCCTGATGCCGCACGAGGTCCTGGAGGGCCCCGCGCTCGCCGGTGGCGGCCAGGGCGGCGAAGCGATGCGCGGTGGCGGCGGTGGCGGCATAGGCCACGAAGGCGACGAACTGCTGGATGCGGGTGGCGGCGAAATACAGGCCCACCGTCTGGGGCGATGCCACGAGGCTCAGGACGACGACGTCGGCGACGCCGAGGCCGGCGCCGGCGAGGTCTCCGGCCGCGATCGGAACGCAGGCGCCGAGCCACGTCCGCCACGCGTACCGGCGGGGCCCGTTCGGGATCGACCGGCCGAGGAGCCGGCGCAGGGCCAGGGCCTGGACCGACAGGGCGACGGCGGTGGCGACGAGCAGGCAGGCGAGCGCGGTCGCGGCTTCCGGCGGCAGGCCGAGGCCGATCGCGGCCAGGAGCGCTGCCATCATGACGCCCTGGCGCAGGAGGTAGGGCGGGGCGATGGCGAGCACCGCCCGGTTCTGGCTGCGCGCGAGGCCCTCGCAGTAATCCTGCAGGGCGAACAGGGGCAGGATCAGGGCCGCGACCAGGATCGGCCCCGCGAAGGGCCCGCCCGGCAGGGAACCCTCGATCCAGACGAGGCCGAGGCCGAACCCGGCGAGCGCGATGCCGCCGGTCAGCGAAAGGCATGTACCGGCGCGCAGGAACCCGCGCACCGCGTCGAGGTCGCCGTTCGCCCGATGGACCGGGAGGAAGCGGCAGGCGCCCTGCGAAAAACCCAGGCTCGCGGCATGGCCCAGGATGGCGATCCAGACCGAGACCGCCGCGACGATGCCGAATTCGGCAGCACCGAGCAGGCGCGCCATCAGGACCTGGGCGCCATAGGCGAAGCCGGCGGCCGCGATCCGGATGCCGAACACGGTCGCCGCCGCGCGGGAGGCGGTGCGCACCGACCGGCCGGCCGGCACGGACGCCGGGCCGGAGCGCCGGATGCCGACGAAGGCATCGGCCGGGATGGATCGCGTCGCCGCCGGAACCGTCACGGAGCCTCCGGCCGCCTGCCCTCGGACGCCGATGCTCCCCTCGAGACCGGCCTCCCGGGCGGGAAGCCTAAGGCTCCCGCGTTTCGGTCCGGTAAACCGTTACTGGCCGCTGCCGCCGGCCGGGCCGGGGGCCGCCGCCCTCGGGCCGTCCTTGGGCGGCGTCACGGCGGTGCCGGTGACGGTGGCGAGATCGGGCTGGAGCAGCGACAGCGAGATCGCGCGGGTCACGTGCTCGGCCATGCAGCGCAGGCCGAGGTCGTTGAGGCGGAACTGCTTGCCGAGGAAATGGCCCTCGCCCTTGTCGCCGTTGCCGGCGAGGTAGCGCATCGCCTCGTAGCGCTGCACCAACGGCACGCCCTCGCTCGCGGCCACGTCCTTCACCGCCTTGACGATGCTCGTGTAATAAGCGTCCTCGGCCAGGCTCGCCGTATAGAGCGGGTCGACCAGCACGATGTCGATCTCGTGGGATTTGACCCATTGCACCGCCTCGCGCAGGGCGTTGGCGAAATCGCCGACATCGACGCGGGCGAGCGCGTCGTGGGTGCCCACCTGCCAGATCACCAAGTCGGGCTCCGATTCCGCGACCATGGTCCGCAGCCGCTCGGCGGCGCCGGAGGCGACCTCGCCGGACAGGCCGCGGCTCTCGATCTCGACGTCGACGTTGGGGATCGACCGCTCCAGGGCCGATTCGAGCTTGACGGGATAGGAGGTGGAGGCGCCCGCGCTGGCGGCCGGTGCGCCGATGGCCAGGACGCGCACCGGGCGCTTTTCCTTCAGCGCCGCCTTGACCGCGGCGAGCCGATTGAGGGTGTAGAGCCGCGAGCCGGGCACCCTGCACTCGGGCGACAGGGTGGCGTCGAGGGCCTCGCCGCCCTCCGCGGTCGCGGTCGAGCGCGGCGGGGACACGACCATCGCCGGCGGCGCCTGCATGGCCGGCGCTTGCATGACAGGCGCCGCTGGCATGGCCGGTGCTTGGGTAGCCGGCGATTGCGGGGTCGCCTGGGCGCGCGCCGAGGGGGCGACGAGCCCTAGCGTGAGGCCGAGGACGAGGGCCGTGGCCTTCGGGAGCGCCATTCGACGAACCATGCTGTGACACCCAGAGCGATCAATCCCGATCCTACGACGACACAGTCGACGAATACACCGCCGCCGGTCTGGAATCTGACGAATTGGGCCCCGAGGCTGAGGAGGGAGCCGATGGAGAAGACCGCCAGCGAATTCCGGCCCAATCCTGCGAGATAGCGCGCCACCGGGCCGATCCGCGGAGCGACGAGGCGGTAGACGGCCTGGAAGGCCAGCAGCACGCCCACGAAGTGGACGAGGCGGGCCGGCGACAGGTAGGTCTTGTCGAAGGTGAACAGCAGGCGCGGGTCCGGCACCAGCAGAGGATCGGGCCGGATCTCCCAGACCGAGAGCACGATGCCGGCCGCGACGATGACGACGCCGAGCGGCACCAGGCGCGCCGTCCACAGCCGCAGCCAGGCGTGCTCCCGGTGCCAGCCCTGCATGACGATGCCGAGCACCAGGAGCAGCTGCCAGCACAGGGGGTTGAAGAACCAGTCCCCCTCCCCCGGCCACGCGGGCAGGTTCCATTCGAACACGAGGCTGGCGCCGTAGATGGCCACCGAGAGGGCGAGCGCCAGGGCGCGGCTCCGGCGCGCCAGGAGGACGAAGGCCGGGGCGATCCCGATCAGCACCACGTAGAGCGGCAGGATGTTGAAGAACCCGAGCTGATGGGTGAGCAGCACGAACCCGACCATGGTCTGGATCGGGTCGGCGAAGAAGCCGCCCGCATTGTGCCACTCGAGGATGAGGGGGTTGTCGAGGGCCAGCGCCGTGCCGGCGATCATCGCCAGCGCCAATGCCATCGTGGTGATCTGGGCCCGGTACACCTCCACCGTGCGCGACAGCAGCCGCAGCACGCTGGTGAGGGCCGGTTCGGGCGTGCCGTCCTTGCCGTGGGTGGCGATCCCGATCGACCAGCCGGCCAGGAACACGAACAGCTCGGCCGCGTCCGAGATGCCGTACTGCGAGTAGGTGTACCGCTCGAAGGTGTTGCCGGGGATGTGGTTGATGAAGATCGTCACCAGGGCCAGGCCGCGCCAGAAATCGATCGCGTTCGGGTCGCGCATCCGCAGGGTGGCTCCGGTGTCGGCTCGGCGAGGGGCCGGTCCTGATAAGGCCGTGACCTCCCAACTGCAAAGGCCGATCCACCTGTCGTTGCGCATCTCTGACGCCCGCGGCCCGCCCGGCGGTCGTGGTGCACCGAACAAGCGGTACGATCGCGAGTTGGCATGGAGTATGGTCCCGACCTCAACACCGAGCGCCCCACCATGAATGCTCTCAAGCCATTGTGCGATCAGGTGATCGTCATCACCGGCGCCTCGAGCGGCATCGGCCTCGTCACCGCACGGCTGGCGGCCGCGCGCGGCGCGCGGGTGGTGCTGGTCGCCCGCAACGCCGAGGCCCTCGACATCCTGCGCAACGAGATCCTCGACGCCGGCGGCCAGGCGATCGCGGTGCCGGCCGACGTCGGGGTCCGCGAGGAGGTCGAGGTGGTCGCCGAATGCGCCATCGAGGCTTACGGCCGGATCGACACCTGGGTGAACAACGCCGGCCTGACGATCTACGGCCGGCTCTGGCAGGTGAGCGACGCCGACCACGAGCGCCTGCTCCGGACCAACCTGTGGGGAACGGTGCTGGGCTCCCTGATCGCGGTGGAGCACCTGAGGAGGGCCGGCGGCGCCCTCATCAACGTCGGGAGCCTCGGCTCGGACCTCGCCTTCCCGCTGCAGGGGATGTACGGCGCCAGCAAGCACGCCGTGAAGGGCTTCACCGACAGCCTGCGGATGGAGCTCATCGAGGACGGCGCCCCGATCTCCGTCACCCTGATCAAGCCGGCCTCGATCGATACCCCCCTGCCCCAGCACGCCCGCAACTACATGGACCGCGAGCCGAAGCTCCCGCCGCCGGTCTATCCCCCCGAGGAGGTGGCCGAGGCGATCCTGCATGCCGCGGTCCATCCGCGGCGGGACGTCTTCGTCGGCGGTGCGGCCAAGGCGTTGGCGAGCTTCAAGACCTTCGCGCCGGGCGCCTACGACGCGCTGTCGCCGGCCGTGAGCGCCCTGCAGCGGCGCAAGGAGGCGCCGCGCGATCCGGCGGGATCCCTCCATGCCGCGGGCACCGACGGCCGGGCGCGGGGCGACCACCCCGGTTACGTCATGCGCACGAGCGCCTATACCCGCGTCGAGCGGAACCTGGTGCCGGCGCTCGGCCTCGCTGGGGTGCTGGCGGTGGTGGCGCTGCTCGCCACGCGGTCGGGGCGGCCCGCGACGGGGCGGCGGTCCTGAGCGGGAGGGGCGGGGGATTGCGATCCGGTTCGAGCGGGACGAAGGGCTGACATGGAGCAGGCTGTGGACAGGACATCGGGGCGCGACGACACCGTCGTGGCCCTTTCCGAACGCCGGGGCCGCACCGTCTCCCTCGATCGCCGCATCCTGCGGTCCTCCGGCGGACGCGGGATCGCCTACGTCGAGGCGGGCTCGGGTCCCGACCTCGTCCTGATCCACGGCGCTCTCACCACCCTGGACGACATGTGGCTCGGCCCGATGACGGCCCTGAGCCGGCACTTCCGCGTCATCGCCGTCGACCGGCCCGGCCACGGCGCCAGCGACCGCATCCGCTTCCGCGACGGCTCGCCCTGGGCCCAGGCCGCGATCGTCCGCGAGGCGCTGCGGGCGCTGGGTCTTCACCGGCCGGTGATCGTCGGCCATTCCTTCGGCGGGGCGGTGGCGCTGTCCTACGCCATGAGCTTTCCCGACGAGATCGCCGGCGTCGTGGCGCTGGCGCCCATCTGCTTTCCCGAGCTGCGCCTCGAGCAGCTTCTGTTCGGCCCGCGCGCGGTCCCGGTCCTCGGCGACGCCCTCGCCTTCACGGGCGGGGCCGCCTTCGACACGGCGATGCTGCCGATGCTGTGGCGGACGATGTTCCTGCCCCAGGCGATGCCGCCGCGGTTTGCCGCCGAGTTCCCCTTCGCCTGGGCACGCCGCCCCGCGCCGATGATCGCCAACGGCGAGGACGCCGCCGCCCTATGGCCGGCGCTCACCCGCCTCGCCATGGCCTACGGCCGGTGCCGCGTGCCCGTGCACATCCTGGGCGGCGACGCCGACCTCGTCGTCGGCAACCTGATCCACGGCTGGAACGCATCGCGTCTCATCCCGGGCGCGCGCTTCGACCTCATCGCCGGGGCCGGGCACATGCTGCACCACTTCCACGCCGATGCGATCACGGCGGCGGCGATGGAAATGGGCCGGGCCTGAGGGCTTTCGCACGAAGGCGGACACGCTTGCATGCCGGGTGATGGATCGGGCGGCCCCGTCGAGGGTTGTATGCCGACAACACCCGCGGACGAACCCCTCCGGGTGGCGGCTTTTCCGGCCGTTCCACTTGTGCTTGCGGGTCGACCCGTCCCTACAGCTGTCCGAGCCTTCGCGATGTGCCGAGTTCACCGATGACGTCACCCTCCTTCGACGCCGCACCCGTTCCCAGCGGCGTCCCCGGGCTCGATCAGGTCCTGTCCGGCGGCTACGCCGGACAACGCGCCCATCTCATCGAAGGCCGGCCGGGCTGCGGCAAGACCACCCTCGGAATGCAGTTCCTGATGGACGGCGTCGCACGCGGCGAGCGCGGCCTCTACATCACCCTGTCGGAAAGCCGGCGCGAGCTGATGTCGGTGGCCGAGCGCCACGGCTGGTCGCTGGACGGCATCGACATCTACGAGCTGGTGCCGCCGGAGCTGAGCCTCGATTCGGAGAAGCAGCAGAGCCTCGTCCATTCCTCGGACCTGGAGCTCGGCGAGACCGTGCAGATGGCGCTCGCCGAGATCGAACGCGTCAAGCCGGTTCGCGTGGTGTTCGACAGCCTGTCGGAGATCCGGCTGCTGTCACAGGGGTCGCTGCGCTACCGGCGCCAGGTGCTGGCGCTCAAGAGCTATTTCCTCCTGAACAACGCCACCGTCCTGATGCTCGACGACCTCAGCTCGGACGACGACGACCTCAACCTGCATTCGATCAGTCACGCGGTCATCCGCCTGGA
Organism: Methylobacterium sp. Leaf466; assembly: GCF_001425565.1. Classification (NCBI taxonomy): domain Bacteria; kingdom Pseudomonadati; phylum Pseudomonadota; class Alphaproteobacteria; order Hyphomicrobiales; family Methylobacteriaceae; genus Methylobacterium; species Methylobacterium sp. Leaf466. Next base: position 28,817 of record NZ_LMRC01000011.1, read on the forward strand.
GCAGATTACGCCGGCCTACGGCACCTCGCGGCGGCGCCTCAACGTCATCAAGATGCGGGGCGCCCGCTATCAGGCCGGGTACCACGACTTCCTGATCCAGGAGGGCGGCGTGCGGGTCTTCCCCCGCCTGATCCCGGCCGACCACCACCGCGCCTTCGTCCCCGGCTCGGCCGAGAGCGGCATCCCGGAGCTCGACGGCATCCTCGGGGGCGGGGTGGATCGCGGCACCAGCACCCTCATCATCGGGCCGTCGGGCGCCGGCAAGTCGACCCTGGCCCTGTGCTACCTCCTGGCGGCGTTGAAGCGCGGCGAGCGCGCCTTCGTCGTCAGCTTCGACGAGACCGCCGGCATCCTGCTGCAGCGAGCGGCGGGCATCGGCATGGACCTGGCGCCCTACCTGCGCTCGGGCCTCCTGCGCATCGAACAGGTCGATCCCGCCGACGTCACGCCGGGCGAGCTCGCCGGCCGGATGCGCGACGCCGTCGAGAAGGACGGCGTGGGGGTCGTCCTGATCGACAGCCTCACCGGCTACATGAGCGCGATGCCGGACCAGCCCTACCTCGTGCTGCAGATGCACGAGATGCTGACCTTCCTCAACCAGCTCGGCGTCGTGACCATCCTGATCCTGGCCCAGCACGGCATGATCGGCCGCGCGGATTCGCCCGTGGACCTCACCTACGTCAGCGACACCGTGGTGATGCTGCGCTTCTTCGAGGCGGCCGGACGGGTGCGGCGGGCGATCTCGGTGCTCAAGAAGCGCACCGGCCCGCACGAGGACGCCATCCGCGAGTTCAAGATCGACACCGGCGGCATCAGGGTCGGCCTGCCCCTCACGGACTTCCGTGGCGTCCTGACCGGCGTGCCCATCTTCGAGGGCGAACGCGGCACCCTGCTGCGGGACCGGGACACCGATGCCCCAGCGTGATCGCCTCGCCTTCGTCCTCGCCCCCGCCGGCCGCGATGCGCAGGTCGCCGCCGCCATCCTCGACGAAGTCGGCATCGCCTCCGAGGTGAAGGCGAACCTCGACGACCTCGTCGCCGAGATCGATCGGGCCGCCTGCGCGGTGGTGACCGAAGAGGCGCTGCTGCGGTGGGACCGCCGCGCCATCGCCGAATGGGTGGACCGGCAGCCGCCCTGGTCGGACTTCCCCTTCGTTCTCCTCAGCCTGCGCGGCTCGACGCCGGATCGTCGCCTCACCGACCTTCTCGGCAACGTCACCGTGCTCGAGCGGCCGTTCCATCCGGCGGTGCTCGCCAATGCCGTGCGCTCGGCGCTACGGGCGCGGCGGCGCCAGCGCGAGGTCGAGGCCGCCCTCCAGGAGCGCGAGCGCACGCACGAGCGCCAGGCGTTGCTGATCCGCGAACTGCACCATCGCGTGAAGAACACGCTGGCCACCGTGCAGGGGCTGCTCGGTGCGACCGCGCGCTCGACGCGCGACGTCGAGACCTTCTATCACTCGTTCTCGGACCGGATCGTCTCGCTGGGCAAGACCCACAACCTCCTCACCGAGGACTACTGGCAGACCGCGCCCCTCGAGAACCTGCTGCGCAACGAGCTCGATCCCTACAATTCCACCGGCGGGGCCCGCATCCGGCTCGACGGCCCGGCCGTGGAACTGGCCGCCGATCTGGCGGTGCCCACCGGCATGGCGATCCACGAGCTGACCACCAACGCCGCCAAGCACGGCGCCCTGGCGAGGCCCGACGGGCGCATCGACATCACCTGGACGCTTCACCAGGACGATGCCAAGCGGACCCTCGACCTGTCCTGGGTCGAATCCGGCGGACCGGCGGTGACTCCGCCCACGCGAAAGGGCTTCGGCTCGATCCTGCTGCAGCGGGTGCTGGCCCAGCAATGCAACGCCGAGGTCAGCATCGACTACGCCGCGACCGGACTCGTCTTCCGCATGCGTGTGCCGCTCACCGAGGAGCGGCTGGTGCCGACCTACTGACGAGTGGCGCGACGGAGCCGGATCATCTCATTTCCGGTTGATCACTTTGTGATGCGGACATGGGCTTCGCTCGGGCGCCGCGCGGGCTCGGCGATACGGTTCCCGCTCGATTCAAGCGGACACCGTGTCACTCCATCACCGCCGCCTTCATGATCACCACCATGATCGCCCGCGACGGTCCCTCGCCGATGCAGCGCAGGGTATGGGGCCGGTCGCAGCGATAGCGCAGGGTCTCGCCGGCGCGGGCGCGGTGATGGGTGCCGGCGACGTCGACCTCGAACACGCCCTCCGTCACCGTCAGCGATTCGACCGATCCGCGCTGGTGCGGGTCGGAATCGAGGATGCCGCCGGGCTCGGCGGTCACCTCGTACCACTGCAGCCACTCCACCGTCTTGATCCAGCCGATGATCGACAGGCGGACCCGCCCGTCCTCGGAGACCAGGTTCGGGGTGTCGGCCCGGGAGATCTTCTCGATGAAGGGTTCTTCGTCGTTGGTGGCGAGAACCCGCTCGATCGACACGTCGAGGGCCTGGCTGAGGCGCCAGATCGTGGCCAGCGTCGGGTTGGTCTCGTTGCGCTCGATCTGGCTGATGATCGATTTCGCCACACCCGACTGCTCGGCGAGTTCCGACAGCGACAGGTTGTAGGCCTTGCGAAGGCGCTGGATCGTCTTGCCGAGCTGGCCCGACAGAACCTGCGCCCCGGTCAGCACCTCGCGCGGACGCCCCCGCTCCGTCGTCACCTCGTCCTGCATCTCGCCAAACCCGTGCCTCGTTCCGTTAACCGGACGATCGTGCGCTACTACAAACGGATTCTCGCGTCCGGCGCAAGGTGGAGGAGGGCTTCGGGACCGCCGGCCTGGACCCATCCGTCATCGCCAGAGGGCGTGGAAGTGGTGGATCGGCCCGTGCCCCTTGCCCACCGGCAGGCTATCGGAGGCGGCGATGGCGGCGGTGACGTAGCGCTTGGCCTGGGCCACCGCCTCCGCCAGGGGGACGCCGCGCGCGAGGCCGGCCGCCACGGCCGAGGACAGGGTGCAGCCGGTGCCGTGGCTGTTGCGCGTGGCGATGCGGGGTGCCGAGAAGCGCCGCATGGTGCCGTCGGCCCCCATCAGGTGGTCGATGCTCTCGGTCCCCTCGGCGTGGCCGCCCTTGACCAGCGCGGCGCGGGCGCCGAGGGAGAGGAGCTTGCGCCCCTGCGCCACGGCGGCGTTCTCGGTGGCGGCGGCCGGCTCGCCGATGAGGCACCCGAGCTCGGGCAGGTTCGGGGTCACGATCTCGGCCATCGGCAGCAGGTGCCGGCGCAGGGCCTCCACCGCCTCGTCGGTGATGAGCCGGTCGCCGCTGGTGGCCACCATGACGGGGTCGAGGACGATGGGGATGCGACCGGCGTACCGTCCCAGCCCCTCGGCCACCGCGACGATGGTCTCCACCTGCGACAGCATCCCGATCTTCACCGCCGTCACCGCGAGATCGGAGAACACGCTCTCGATCTGGGCGAGCACGAAGGCGGCCGGCACGTCGTGGATGCCCTGGACGCCGAGGGTGTTCTGGGCGGTGAGCGCCGTGATCACGCTGGCGCCGTAGACGCGCAGGGCCGCGAAGGTCTTGAGATCCGCCTGGATCCCGGCGCCGCCGCTGGAATCGGACCCGGCAATGGTGACGGCGATCGGTGTCATGGCTTTCCCGTCGGATGGTGATGTTCCGTTGCCGGCGAGCTTACGTGCGCGCGCCCCGTGCCGCGAGGGCCGAATCGACCCTGTGGCGCAGATCGGCGGCGCGGCCCTCGACGGAATCGCCGGTGAACAGCGCCGAGATGACCGCGACGCCGTCCGCGCCCGCCGCGATCACCGCGGCGCAGTTGCTGGCGTCGATGCCGGCGATGGCGCCGAGGGGAAAGTTGGTGCCGCGGGCCAGCCGCGCCCGGAACGCCACCCGGCCGAAGCCGTCGAGGCCCACCGGCGGATCGGGGTTGTCCTTGCTCGCGGTGGCGAAGACCCCGCCGATGCAGCCGTAGTCCACCGGCAGGCGGTAGAGTTCGTCCGCCTGCCCCCCGGTCTTGAGGGTGAGCCCGATGATCGCGTGGCGCCCCAGCAGGCGGCGGGCGTCGGACGGATGCAGGTCGCCCTGTCCCAGATGCACGCCCTCGGCGCCGGCCGCCAGCGCGAGGTCGACCCGGTCGTTGACGAGGAGGGGCACCTGCCGGCTGGCCAGCGCCGCATGGATCGCCCGGATGCGCGCCAGCGCGGCCCTGGCGTCTGCGATGTCCTTTTCGCGGTACTGGATCAGCGTCGCGCCGCCGGCCGCGGCCTGTGCCGCCATGGCCGCGAGCCTGGCGCCGTCGCCGCCGCAGACGCCGACGTCGAGGATGCCGTAGAGGCGCAGATCCACCGGCACGGCCGGCCCCGCCGCCTGTCCCTGTCCGATCACCGTGACGGTCTCCCCGCGGTCCGTTTCGTCCTCCATAAGGCCAAGGCCGGCCCGCAGGAACCCGTCGCCGCCGCCCTTCCGGTGGCGAGGCGCGCGCGAAGCCCCCATGTCGACGGTCGGCCCGGACCCTGGAGGAGATGCCCGTGGACAAGACCCAGAAGCAGCGGATGCTGGCCGGCGAACTCTACTACCCCGGCGACGACGAGATCAGGGCCGATTCCCGGCGCTGCATGGAGTGGCTCGCCCGCTACAACGCCACCCTGGCGATGCCTGCGCGCGACCGCATCGCGCTCCTGCGCGAGATCTTCGCTGGCGCCGGCGACGGCGCGGTGGTGCGCCCGCCGTTCCATTGCGACTGCGGCTACAACATCACGCTGGGCACCGACACCTTCCTGAACTTCGGCTGCTTCATCCTCGATATCGTGCCCGTCACCATCGGCGACCGCACCCAGATCGGCCCCGGCGTGCAACTCCTCACCGCCGATCATCCGCGCGAGGCCGCCGCGCGCGAGTCCGGCCTGGAGTTCGCGCGGCCGATCACCATCGGCACCAACGTCTGGATCGGCGGCGGCGCCCTGGTCCTGCCGGGCGTCAGCATCGGCGACCACGCCATCGTCGGTGCCGGCGCCGTGGTGACGCGGGACGTGGCGGCGGGAGCGACCGTCGCCGGCAACCCCGCGCGACCGCTCGCGACATCGCCGCGTTGACCCCGGACCGCAATATGCCAAGACCACCGGTGCGGTAGCGATGCGGGAATCATGTCGAGCCTGACGACGGCCAAGGACCCGCCCGACCACGCGCTCGGGACCGGGACGAGCGATGCCCTGTCCCATCCCTCCGCCGTGGGGCTGGTGGCGGTGATCGTCGCCGCCACCGACGGGGAGCCGCGCGCGCTCACCGTGCAGGTGCCCGGGCAGGCGCCCGGCCGCCAGGACGGCCTGCCGTTCGGGCCGCTCGTGCCCGAGCATCCGACCCTGGAACGGGGCCTGCGCGCCTGGGTCGAGCGCCAGACCCACCAGCGCCTCGGCTACGTCGAGCAGCTCTACACCTTCGGCGACCGAGACCGGCAGGGCGACGAGGCGGCGGGGCTGCATTCGCTCTCCGTGGCCTATCTCGCCCTGGTGCGCGAGATGCGCCCGGCCGGCCTCGCCGAGGCCTCCTGGCGCAACTGGTATCGCTACCTGCCCTGGGAGGACTGGCGGGCGGGGCGCCCGGAGTCGCTGGGCGCGATCGAGCCACGCCTCATGGCCTGGGCCGGCGAGGTCGCCGACCCGAAGCTGCGGCGCCGGCGCGAGGACCGGCTCGGCCTCACCTTCGGCCTCTGCGGCGGTGCCTGGAACGAGGAGCGGGTGCTGGAGCGCTACGAGCTCCTGTTCGAGGCGGGCCTGATCCCCGAGGCGCAGGGGCAGGCGGGGAAAGGCGCCTGCGCCGAGGCCGCCGTCACCGGCCACCCCATGGCCTTCGACCATCGCCGTGTGCTCGCCACGGCGATCGGGCGGCTGCGCGGCAAGATCAAGTATCGCCCGGTGGTGTTCGAACTGATGCCCCCGACCTTCACCCTGTTCCAGCTGCAGCGGACGGTGGAAGCCCTGTCGGGCGCCGAACTCCACAAGCAGAACTTCCGCAGGCTGGTGGCGCAGCAGGGGCTCGTGGAGGAGACCGACGACCTCACCAGCGGCACCGCTGGCCGCCCGGCCCGCCTCGTGCGCTTCCGCCGCGAGGTGCTGCTGGAGCGCCCGGCGCCGGGGTTTCGCCTGACCCCCGCCCGCCGTCCGGGCTGATCGCACCGCACGCGGTCCGACGCGACGGTTCATTGCACCGCGAAATTGTTATGCTCAACTCCAGCATATCTGGACAACCGCGATTCCGGGCCCTACGTTAGTCGGCGCAATGCTCAATTTGAGCATAAGTGAGGAGGCGTCCATGGCGGCCACCACGCACCCGGCGAGCCAGTCCCCGACGGCGGCTTTCCCGCTGCCGCAGATCTACGAGCGCGTCAGTCGGCACGTCCCGGCCATCGAATGGCCGGCGCTCGCCGACGACGTCGCCGCGATCCTGGAGCTGAAGAAGACCCGCAACGCGGTCATCCTCGCGCACAACTACCAGGCGCCGGAGATCTTCCACACGGTGGCCGACATCGTCGGCGACAGCCTGGCGCTGGCCCGCGAGGCGGTGACGGTGGATGCCGACGTGATCGTGCTGGCCGGCGTCCACTTCATGGCCGAGACGGCCAAGCTCCTGAATCCCGGCAAGACGGTGCTGATCCCGGACCTGCGCGCCGGCTGCTCGCTGGCCGATTCGATCACCGCCGCCGACGTCAGGGGCTTGCGCGCAAAGCACCCCGGCGTGCCGATCGTGACCTACGTCAACACGTCGGCCGCCGTGAAGGCGGAGTCGGACGTGTGCTGCACCTCCGGGAACGCGGTGGAGGTGGTGCGTTCGCTCAACGCGCGCCAGGTGCTGATGATTCCCGACGAGTTCCTGGCCCAGAACGTCCAGGCCCTGGTGCCCGAGGTCGAGATCCTGACCTGGGCCGGCCATTGCGAGGTCCACGAGCGCTTCACGCCCGCCGACATCCGCGAGGTTCGCGAGAGCTATCCCGGCGTCACGGTGATCGCGCACCCCGAATGCCCGCCCGACGTGGTGGCCGAGGCCGATTTCTCGGGCTCCACCGCGATGATGATGAACTTCGTGACGCAGAAGCGCCCGGCGCAGGTGGTGCTCGTCACCGAATGCTCGATGGGCGACAACATCGCCGCGGCCAACCCCGACATCGAGTTCATCAAGCCCTGCAACCTGTGCCCGCACATGAAGCGGATCACGCTCGGCACCATCCGCCGTGCCCTCGAGACGATGACCCACGAGGTCACGGTGGAGCCCGAACTCGCCGAGCGGGCGCGGGCGGCGGTGGAGCGCATGCTCGCGGTGCGGGCCCGATGAACGCGCCCGCCCGCTTCCCCTTCCGGCCGCTCGCGGCCGACCGCGTCGTGGTGGTGGGGGCCGGCGTGGCCGGCCTCGCCACGGCGCTGCGCCTGGCGCCGCTGCCGGTGACCGTGGTGACGGCCGCGCCCCTGGGCTTCGGCACCGCCACCGGCTGGGCCCAGGGCGGCATCGCCGCCGCCATGGGCGAGGACGACGAACCCGCGCTTCACGCCCTGGACACGCAGGCCGCCGGCGCGGGGTTGACCGATCCGGCGGTGGCCGAGGCGGTCGCGAAGGCCGGCCCCGGCCTGATCGACTGGCTGGTCGGCCTGGGTGCGCCTTTCGACCGAGACGAGGCCGGCGCCCTGGCGCTCGGTCTCGAGGCCGCCCATTGCCGCCGCCGTATCGTGCGGGCCGGCGGCGATTCCACCGGCCGCGCCGTCCTCGAGACCCTGGTGCGGGCGGCCGCCGCCTGCCCGTCCATCGAGGTGCTCGTCGCCCGCGCCCGCGACCTCATCCGCGACGACGCGGGCGGCGTCGCCGGCCTGGTGTGCGAGCGCGACGGGGTCTCGTTCCCGCTGCCGGCCCGGGCCGTGGTGCTCGCCACCGGCGGTCTGGGTGCGCTCTACGCCTCCACCACCAACCCCACCGGCGCCACCGGCCGTGGCCTCGCCATGGCCGCGCGGGCGGGGGCCGTGTTGCGCGACATGGAGTTCGTGCAGTTCCACCCCACCGCCATCGCCACCGGCGCCGACCCGATGCCTTTGGCCACCGAGGCCCTGCGCGGCGAGGGCGCGCGCCTGATCGACCGGGACGGCGCGCCGGTCATGGCCGGCATCGCCGGGGGCGACCTCGCCCCGCGCGACGTCGTCGCCCGGGCGATCTTCCAGGCGCGCGGCCGTGGCACCGAGGTGTTCCTCGATTGCCGCGGTGCGCTCGGCCTGCGCATGGCGAGCCGCTTTCCCACCGTGGCGGGTCTTTGCGCCGCGGCCGGGATCGATCCGCAGCGCCAGCCGATCCCGGTGCGCCCGGCCGCCCATTACCACATGGGCGGGATCGCGGTGGATCAGGACGGTGCCGCCTCGGTCGCCGGCCTCTACGCCTGCGGCGAGGTCGCCTCCTCCGGCCTGCACGGGGCCAACCGCCTCGCCAGCAACTCGCTGCTGGAGGCGCTGGCCTTCGCCCCGCGCATCGCTGCCGCGATCGCCGCCGCGGCGCCGGCCGGGGCCTGTGCCGCGCCCTGGGAGACCCGGCCGGAGGCGGGCGACCTCGCCGACCTGCGCGCCACCATGGAGCGCCGTGTCGGGGTCGTGCGCGAGGAGGCGGGCCTGCGTGCGGCCGTGGCGCGCCTGACGCCCGCCGCCCGGCATTGCGATGCGGCCCTGACCGGCCTGATCGTGGCTGTCTCGGCCCTGTCCCGCACCGAGAGCCGCGGCGCGCACTGGCGCTCCGACCACCCCGAGCAGCTGCCCGCCCGCCAGACCGAGGTGACGCTGGCGCAGGTCTGGCGGATGGCGGACGCCGCGGTGCCGGTGGGCGCCTGAGCCCCCGGGAGGCTCGCTCGATCTCTCTCCCTCCGGGAAGGGCCGGTCCCGTCCCGGAGGGGCGCGGCCACCCTCCGACAGTTCTTGCCACGAGTGACCCGATGCGCGACGATCTCCTCCCCCTCCCCCGCCTCCTCGTCGAGCCCATCGTCCGGGCGGCGTTGCTCGAAGACCTCGGGCGGGCGGGCGACATCACCACCGACGCCATCGTACCCGCGAGCGCCCGCCTCGAAGGCGTCATCGCCGCCCGCCAGCACGGGGTCGTCTCCGGTGTCGATGCGGCGGTGATCGCCTTCGCCCTGATCGATCCCGCCGTCGCGGTGGCGGTGGAGCGGGGCGACGGCGTCCTCGTCGCCCCCGGCGACGTGGTGCTGCGCCTGTCCGGCCCGGCCCGCGCCATCCTCACCGCCGAGCGCGTCGCCCTCAACCTGCTGTGCCGGATGTCGGGGGTGGCCACCGCCACGCACGGCCTCGTCGAGGCGGCGCGCCCGCACGGCAAGGCCAGCATCGTCTGCACTCGCAAGACCACGCCGGGCCTGCGCGCGCTGGAAAAGCACGCCGTGCGGGCCGGGGGCGGCTCGAACCACCGCTTCGGCCTCGACGACGCCGTGCTAATCAAGGACAACCACGTCGCCGTGGCCGGCGGCATCGTGCCCGCCATCACCCGTGCCCGCGCCCGCGCCGGGCACCTCGTGAAGATCGAGGTCGAGGTCGATACCCTCGACCAGCTCGAAGAAGCCCTCTCGGTGGGGGCCGATGCGGTCCTCCTCGACAACATGAGCCCGGAGCAGCTCGCCCGCGCCGTGGCGATGATCGCCGGGCGGGCCCTGGCCGAGGCCTCCGGCCGGATCACCCGCGAGACCGTCGGTGCGGTCGCCGCCTCGGGCGTCGATCTCATCTCCTGCGGCTGGATCACCCACAGCGCGCCGATCGTCGACCTGGGGCTCGACGCCGCCTGAATCGCAGCCCGTTACGGCCAAGCCGCCACACTGTTGCCACGGAGTCACGACGCCGGGGCAAGTTTTGCCGCAGTGCGATTTGACCTTGGCTTTGGGCGGGGCGCGTTTACGTCTTGGCGATGCTCGTCGCGTTACGGTGCGCCGCTGTAGCCCCCGCGTTCTCCCAAGATTTTGCCTGTATTCGAGAGGCCTTGATGCGTCGTTTCGCTCCCGCCCTGACCGGGCTCGCCTGCATGACGGGGGCTTGGGCGACGCCCGCCGCCGCCTACGAGATCGATCCCCTCACCCGCCAGCCGCTCGACAACGCCCTCATGGTCCGGGTGCGGCCGCAGAGCGAGCCGATCGCCACGCCGATCCCCACCGCCAACGCCTCCCTCAACCCGTCCGACCCGCTGGCGGCGGCCGTGCCGCAGATGTCGGCGATCCAGCGCGAGACGGTGGCCTACAACGGCCCCTACGGCGCCGGTACCATCGTCGTCTCCACCACCGAGCGCCGGCTGTACTACGTGATGGGCAACGGCCAGGCCCTTCGCTACGGCGTCGGCGTCGGCCGTCCCGGCTTCACCTGGGGCGGCGTGCAGAGCATCACCATGAAGCGCGAGTGGCCCGATTGGCGTCCCCCGGCGCAGATGCTGCGTCGCCGGCCCGACCTGCCTCGCTTCATGAAGGGCGGCCTCGAGAACCCGCTGGGCGCCCGCGCGATGTACCTCGGCAATTCGATCTACCGCATCCACGGCTCCAACGAGCCGGAGACGATCGGCGGCGCCGTCTCGTCGGGCTGCATCCGCATGACCAACGACGACGTCGCGGACCTCTACACCCGCACCAAGGTCGGCACGAAGGTCGTCGTCCTGCGCTGAGCCGGGCGCGTGCGATGAAGAGAGGGGCCGGCGGTGACGCCGGCCCTTTTTTCTGACGCCGACGGAGCGCCGGCGTGCCGAAGACCCGACTGGCCTCGTCGGAACCTACTTGGCTATGTCGGAACCTATTTGGCCTTGTCGGCGATGGCGGCCAGGCCCGAGGTGTAGATCCCCTCGATAGCGTCCTTGGCCACCGTGTCCGGCGCGCCCTTGGCCTTGAAGCTTCCGGTCCAGGTCACCTTCGAGCCGGAGCCCGAGGGGGCCACCGCGATGGTCGAGGAGTAGTCGGACACCGGCAGCGGGCTCTCGACGATGGCGTAGGTGTAGGTCATGGCCTTGTCGTCGCGGGAGGTCTGCGACTCGACGATGGTGCCGCCGCCCTTCAGGCTCAGGGTCCGCAGGCTGGTGCCGCCCTTGGTCGAGAGCTCGCACTTGGCGATCGCCGGGTGCCAGGACCCGATCCCGCAGAAGTCGCCGATGGTCGACCAGACCTTGGCCGGCGGAGCGGACACATCCACGGACTTCATGACGTCGAGGGCGAGGCCCGGCGCCGTTCCGGCGATCAGGGCGAGGGCCGGCAAGGCGCAGAAGCGCAGGGCGTTACGCAGCATCGTGGGTGTTTCCTTCGATTTTTTTGATCGTGCACGGGATGATTCCCGGTCCGGGCCCGTGGGCCTGCGGTAGAGCTAGACAGGATCGGATCCACGGCAAGTGCCGCCGGAGGACAAGGCCCGCCCTGGGAGATGCGAGGCTTGTCAACGTCCGGTCCGCCGGCTAGGGTTTTCGCTCGCATCACGCTCGAGCCAACGATGGGCATCGCGTGATCATCGGGAGAGACGAGCCTTGGCCAGCGCCGGCTCCACGCATGGGATCGCAGGAGCCGCTGTCGCGGCGCCGCACTCCTGTGCGCTTTCCGGCTTTCCCAAGTCTTCGGGCTTTCCCAAGTCTTCGGGTCTTCTCGAGCTCCTGCTTACACGCCCCTGAGGGCCGTCCGGGCGCTTGGCGCCTGGGCTCTCAGGGGAGCGTCGTCCGGCACCGCACCGCTCGCCGTGAGCGCCCGTGCCGACCTTCGATCGCCGTCTTCGAAACCTTCAGGCGCGACCGCGAGCCCGGCGCGCCGCCACGGGACCTCCCAGCCATGACCACCCTGACCCCGGCGCGCGACCGCGTCCTCATCTTCGACACCACCCTGCGCGACGGCGAGCAATGCCCCGGCGCCACCATGACGCTGGACGAGAAGCTCGCGGTGGCCGAACTCCTCGACGCCATGGGCGTCGACATCATCGAGGCGGGCTTCCCCATCGCCTCCAACGGCGATTTCGAGGCGGTGGCGGCCATCGCGCGCCGGGCCAAGCGCGCCACCGTCGCGGGGCTCGCCCGCGCCATCCCCGCCGACATCGCGCGGGCCGGCGAGGCGGTGCGCCAGGCCCGGCGCGGGCGCATCCACACCTTCGTCTCGACCTCGCCGATCCACCTCGCCCACCAGATGCGCAAGTCGCAGGACGAGGTCGTCGAGATCATCCTCAAGACCGTGGCCCAGGCCCGCGACCTCGTCGAGGACGTGGAATGGTCGGCCATGGACGCCACCCGCACGCCCATCGACTACCTCTGCCGCTGCGTCGAGGCGGCGATCGGGGCGGGGGCCACCACCATCAACCTGCCCGACACCGTCGGCTACGCCACGCCGTCCGAGTACCGCGCCATGTTCGAGGCGGTGCGGGCGCGGGTGCCCAATTCCGACAGGGCGGTGTTCTCGGTGCATTGCCACGACGACCTCGGCCTCGCCATCGCCAATTCCCTGGCCGGCATCGAGGGCGGGGCGCGCCAGGTGGAATGCACGATCAACGGCATCGGCGAGCGCGCCGGCAACGCCGCCCTGGAGGAGATCGTCATGGCGATCCGCACCCGGGCCGACGTGATGCCATACGAGACCGGCATCGAGTCGACGATGCTCACCCGCGCTTCCAAGCTCGTGAGCCACGCGACCAACTTCCCCGTCCAGTACAACAAGGCCATCGTCGGCCGGAACGCCTTCGCCCACGAGAGCGGTATCCACCAGGACGGGATGCTCAAGCACACCGAGACCTACGAGATCATGACCCCGGCTTCCGTGGGCGTGGCCAAGACCGCCCTGGTGATGGGCAAGCACTCGGGCCGGGCCGCCTTCCGCGCCAAGCTCGAGGAACTCGGGCTCAGCCTCTCCGACAACCAGCTGCAGGACGCCTTCGAGCGGTTCAAGGCGCTGGCCGACCGCAAGAAGCACGTCTACGACGAGGACATCGAGGCCCTGGTCGACGAGAACCTCGCCACCGCCCACGACCGCATTCGGCTGGTCTCCCTCTCGGTGATCGCCGGCACCCGCGGGCCGCAGCGCGCCACCCTCGAACTCGCCATGGACGGCCGGGTCGTCAGCGAGGAGGCCGAGGGCAACGGGCCGGTGGACGCGGTCTTCAACGCGATCAAGGCGCTGGTGCCGCACGAGGCTGAACTCGAACTCTACCAGGTCCATGCGGTCACCGAGGGCACCGACGCCCAGGCCGAGGTCTCGGTGCGCCTGAAGACGCCCGAGCGCAGCGTCACCGCCCGCGGCGCCGACCCCGACACCCTGGTCGCCTCCGCCCGCGCCTATCTCTCCGCGCTCAACAAGCTCTCGGCCACCGCCGTGCGCCTGCACGCCCAGCACGCCGCGGCGCAGTGATCGCCCACGCGTCAAGAAAATCGCCGTCCGGGGGTGGACACCCCCGGACGGCCTTGCTATCAGCCGCCTCCTGACGGGGCGGCTTGGTGGTCCCCCCGGTTGCCGCAAGGCAATGGGTGCATAGCTCAGTTGGTAGAGCAGCTGACTCTTAATCAGCGGGTCCAAGGTTCGAACCCTTGTGCACCCACCAAACAACTTCAATGCATGGGCAGTTTGCCTGCGAGCCGATCAGGCTCCTGGCCTTCGTGGATCGCGTTTGTCGGCCCAGCAGATTCGGTCCCTTGGAGCCGATCCCTCCGGCCCGTGCGTCGCTGGACCCAGTCTTCATTCGTCATGACCCCGCGATGTCGTCTCGCGTCGTTCGGTGCTGACCTCTGCCACGTGTCTTGCTTCACGCTCCCTGCGAGGGAGCGGCATCCACGCGGTGCAGCCGGCCCCGGCGACCCGGTCGTTTCGATCCACGCCCCCGCGAGGGAGCGACGTTTCGACTTGCCGTTGACCCCGAGCCCATAGTGGTTTCGATCCACGCCCCCGTGAGGGAGCGACGCCGCAAACGGAACCTGCCGGTCATCCTCGAACTGTTTCGATCCACGCCCCCGTGAGGGAGCGACCCGCAAGCGCCTGTTCCTCGTCGCCCGGCGCGACGGGTTTCGATCCACGCCCCCGTGAGGGAGCGACCGATCGTGCTGATGCCGATGAGGGTCTGACGATGTTTCGATCCACGCCCCCGTGAGGGAGCGACCATCGGGCTCAACCCGTCGACAGCCGATCACAGGTTTCGATCCACGCCCCCGTGAGGGAGCGACCGGCCGGCTTCGAGGCCGGGGCCTTTGACGACGCTGTTTCGATCCACGCCCCCGTGAGGGAGCGACACCGCAACCGGCGATGGAAATCTTGACGGGGTGAAGTTTCGATCCACGCCCCCGTGAGGGAGCGACGTAGACCGAGTCCTCGTCGTGCGGCGTCCCGAGGTTTCGATCCACGTCCCCGTGAGGGAGCGACCCGAGCCCGGTGACGAAGCTGGCCAGGCGGTCGAGGTTTCGATCCACGTCCCCGTGAGGGAGCGACCTCGGCGCCGATGGTGCGCGCCCTGCTCGACGGCCGGTTTCGATCCACGTCCCCGTGAGGGAGCGACTTGCCGCCAGTCTGTCGGCGACGTCCAAGTGCGGGGTTTCGATCCACGTCCCCGTGAGGGAGCGACGACGGGCGTCTGCGGCGCGTTGCGCGCTCGGGAGTTTCGATCCACGTCCCCGTGAGGGAGCGACGGTTCCGTGCGCCTTGGTGGCGGCTTCGGTCTGGGTTTCGATCCACGTCCCCGTGAGGGAGCGACCGGTGGTCGCCCAGAGGCCCTTGGTGATCAGCAGGGTTTCGATCCACGTCCCCGTGAGGGAGCGACAAGCCAGCGATGCCTTCACCGAGTACGCGACCCTGTTTCGATCCACGTCCCCGTGAGGGAGCGACGTCGTCGGAGAGCATCCGCCAGCCGAAGCGGTTGTTTCGATCCACGTCCCCGTGAGGGAGCGACGGCGCCATTGTAACATCCTGGCAGGATGTCGGAAATCGGGAGGGGTGCGCGAACCGGCGGGCCGGGGCTCGACAGGTCGGGTGCGGCGATGCGCCGGGCGGCGCTAGTGCGTTGGCGGCAAGGGCTTTGTGGCTGGCGCGAACCGTCGGGCGGGCGGATGGGGGCTTGCGGTTCGCGCGGGCCACCGTGCGCTCAGAACAGCAGCGGGCCGTCGAGGTCGAGGGTGGGCTTGGCGCCGACATGCTCGATCCGGCGGCGGCCCTCGGCGCCGAGGCGGTAGAAGCGCAGGGAGTCGCGCTGGGGATCGATCTCGCCGATGAGCCGGGCGCGCAAGGCGGTCCATTGCGCCGGCTCGACCTCGCACTCGAACACCGAATTCTGCACTCGCTGACCGAAATCGAGACAGGCGCGGGCGACCCGGCGCAGGCGGCGGCGCCCGGCCGGGGTCTCGGTGTTCACGTCGTAGGCCGCCAGCATCAACACGGCGCGTTCACTTCCAGACGAAGGCGGGATAGCCGTCGAGGTCTCCGCGCAGATGCCGGGCCAGCATCTGGGCCTGGGCGTGGGCGACGAGGCCGAAGGGGATGGTTTCGTCGAGGAAGGGGTGGCGGATCTCCTCGCGCTTGCGCTCCTGCCAGGCCACCAGCACGCGCTTGCGCGCGTCGTCGGTGAGGCGCACGCCGCCGGCCTCCTCCATCACGAAGTCGTCGGCGGCCAGCTGGCGGCGGTTGACCAGGCTCAGCGCCAGGCGGTCGGCGAGGACGGGGCGCAGCTCCTCCATGAGGTCGAGGGCCAGGCTGGCGCGACCCGGCCGGTCGGCGTGCAGGAAGCCGACCTGCGGATCGAGGCCATGCGCTTCGAGGGCGGACCGGCAATCGTGCCCGAGCATGGCATAGAGGAAGGACAGCAGCGCGTTCATCCGGTCCAGCGGCGGCCGGCGCGAGCGGACGGCGAACCGGAAGGCGGGGTCCTCGACCCGGATCAGCATCGTGAACACGGCGAAGTAGACCGCGGCGGCCTCGCCCTCGACGCCGCGCAGCCCGTCCACGGTTTCGGTCGCGAGGGTGCGGCGGGCGATGTCGGTGAGTCGCCGCTCCGCCGCCGCGAGGCTCGCCACGCGCTCGGTGCCCAGGGTGGCGCCGTGGTCGCGCAACGCCCGGCGGATCACCGTGCGCTGGTTGGCCGCCTTGGCCGCCACGATGCCGCGGACGATGGGCACGGTCCGCGGCCCGTCGTCGGCCACCCGGTACTGGACCCGGCGGAGCAGGACGTTGCCGCTGCGCTGGCCCTCGACGCGGGCGAGGAAGCGACCGTTCGGATCGAGGTGGGAGACGGTGATGCCGGCCTCCGCGCAGGCGGCGAGCAGGGCCGGCGAGGCGCCGGCGCGTCCGAAGCTGACGAGGCCTTCCAGCATGTGCAGCGGCGCCCGGCCGCGCTCGGCCCCGGCGACCTCGACGACGAGATTCGCGCCGTCCTTGCGCAGCCACGCATCCTCGCTGGTGACATAGATGGTGTTGCGCATCCGTCGCATGGCGGCTCCTCACGGGTCGATCGGGCGATCCTCGATCTGGTGCGCGAGCCAGCGGGCGATGCGGGGAGGTTTCTCCAGGCGGTCGGGCCGGCACAGGTCCTGGAGCGAGCAGCGGCGGCAGGCGGGCGTCTTCACCGGCAGCGGCGTGCGGCCGGACGCGATCATGGCGCGGGCCTCCGCCGCGACGCGGGCGGTCAGCGCCCGCAGCGTCGCGTCGAAGACCACCGCCTGCCGGCGGCGGGTGACGCCGTAGAACAGCGCCCCCTCGGGGATCGTGGTGCCGAACGCCTCTTCCAGGCAGATGCCTTGCGCGCAGAGCTGCACCTCGTCGGCCCGGTGCGATTTGGGCTTGCCGCGCTTGTACTCGACGGGGAACGGCTGCGGCGGCCGCCCGCGGAACTCGACGGCATCCGCCTTGCCGGCGACGCCGAGTGCCAGCGAGCGCAGGGCGATGCCGCGGGCGACGCGCACGCCCGGCCGGCTTTCGCCCCCGCCGCCATCCACCCGCTCGTGCAGGATCTTTCCCTCGGCCGTGGCCGCATCCTCCGCCCACAGCCCCTCGATGTGGATCAGCGCGTTCTGGCGCGGGCAGAAGAGATGATGCTGGAGCGCCGAGAGCGGGATGAGGGCGTCTTCGGCACGGGACGTGTCGGAGCCGAGAGCCTGGTGATCGACTACGCTGCCTGAAGAGTGGGACGTAATGCTACTTCGGGTCTCAGCCGCAGCGGCTTCGTCATCAGGATAAGCCACATCCAGCCCCGCAACATCGTAAATGGCGACATCTCAAATCCTCCGCATCGTTCGACGCAGAAGCTCCCACGATTCTAAGAGACCGTCAACGCCCGAGTGGCATTCAGTCTTTTGAACGAAGATATGCTATCTGAACACTCGAAGCTGTCGCGATACGAGAAGGACTCGCGTATGCCTGCGAGGAGCCCGCTCCTGTCGCCCCCTCATGGGGGCGTGGATCGAAACAAAAGACTGGATGCCACAGAAACTGAGAGAGGGAGCGGGCTCACCCTTCAGTTTTGTGGAAACGATATCCGACGCTCGATGTCGGTAAACGCTAGCTGCCGCCGACATCAGATCAACCGATGCACGGTGATCCCCGCCGGTAGCTCCGCCTCGTCCACGCTCACGGCATAATCCGAAAACGCCCGCGGCGGCCCTTCGCCGCCGGACGCGCGGGCGACGCGCACCCGGTCGAGCAGCTTGTGGGCGGGTGCGTTGCCGAGGTCGCTCTCGTGCTCGAACACGACGAGGCCGCGGGCCGACATCTCGCCGCGGGCCGCCGCCCGGTCGTGGTCGAACATGTTGGTCAGCGCCTCCCACAGCAGGGAAAGGTCCTCCTCCGAGAAGCCGGTGCCCTTCTTCGGATCGTTGGCGAGGCGGCCGGAGACGAAGCCGTGGGCGCGGTAGAGGCCGTAGGGCACGATGTGCTTGCGGCCCATGGTCCGGTCGTTCACCAGTGCGTCCTTCTCGTTGGTGACGGAGGAGCGGGTGATCGTCACCTCCAGCGGCACGATCGGCGCCTCGGACAGCGCGAAGGTGAATTGCACGGGCCCCCGCACCTGGCCGGCGTTGACCTCGGTGGACATCACCGCGCCGAAGGTGCGGATGTCGAAGAAGTTGTCGCACATCCACTTCGTGAGGCCGCGGGCCTTCTCCTCCTCCTTGGGCAACTTCTTCGACTCAGATTTGAGGTCGAGGGCCGTGTAGGCGCGCATGTGCGCCCGGTTCAGGACCGCGCGTTCCTGCATGTAGATGTCGAAGCCCGGCGTCTCGCCCTTGGCCATGGCGACGTAGTTGCGGATCTTGCGCTTCAGGGCGACGTCGGTGACGAGGCCGCGCCCGGTCTCGGGGTCGAGCCGCGGCAGGTTGCCGGCGTCCGGGTCGCCGTTCGGATTGCCGTTCTTCACGTCGAACAGATAGACGAAGTCGTAGCGGTGCTGGATCGGGGCCATCGGGATCAATCCTGTTCGTCCGTGTCGGAGGCGGTCTCGGCGGTCTCGATGATCTCGTCCTTGACGCGGGGAATGCGCAGGTCCGCGTCCTGGTGGTAGTAGCCGACCACGAAGGCGCCCTGGTCCTCGGGCCTCAGCGTGGCGGAGAAGATGCCGGGGCTGGGAAAGCCCGCGAGGATCTCGCGCATCTCCGCCTCCAGCCGGTTGGCGCGCCCCTGGCGGTTGCGCTTGCGCGCGGCCGAGAGGTGGTCCTGCACGCCGCGCAGGAGCGAGGGAAAGACGTGGCGCGGCGTCGCCGAGGCCGAGCCGAAGAACTTGTCCTTCACGCCGGCATTCACCCGCCGGCCGAGGCCGGTGTATTGCGCGGCCTCGAGCACGGCGAAGAGCCGGCCGAGCCGATAGCCTTCGTTCGGTTCGTCACGGTTGAGCGACATCCAGCGGTCCTTCCAATCCGGGAGCGTGGGATCGGCGCGGTGCGCCGCCTCCCACGCCTTACGTTCGCGGCGGTTCAGCACCGCCTTGATCAGGGCGACGCGCAGGCCCGAGGCGTCATGCTCCGCCCGCATCCGCATCAGCGCCTGGGCCAGCAGCGCACCGGGATAGGGCGAGCCGGTGACGATCGCGCGCATCATCTCGCCGGCGAGGTGCACCAGGCCCTTGTCGATCTTGCGCAAGGGGGCGAGCTCGTAGAGCAGCGCCCAGACCGGAACCAGGCGCTCACGCGGCGCCGGCTCGATCCGCATGTCGGCCCAGTGCTCCTGGAACCGCTGCGCGAGGTCGCCCAGCGTGCCCTCGCGCCAGAACCGCACGGACAGGCGCGCCGCGTTCGGGCTCAGGCCCAGGAGGTAGACCTTGGTCTCCGGCTCGACGAGAAACGTCGCGTCGCCGATCCGTTCGCCGCGCTCGATCCGCCGCAGCACGTCGCGGATGGCCTGGGTCTCGGTCGCGTCGTCGACCGGTGGGTCCAGCAGGCCCCGCACGATCGCTTCGGCCTCCGCCGTGTCGGCCCAGAACACCACCGTGTCCTCGCCGAGCCTGATCCGGTTCGCCCAGACCGGATTGCCCTTTTTGTCCTTGCCGATCTGCTCGGAGACGAGGGCGTTGAGGGCGGACCCATAGGCCTCCGCCGCAGCCTCGGAGACGGGCGCGTTGAAGCCCTGGCTCCTGCCGAAGGAATTGAAGGCGTCGAGGTTGAAGGAGACCAGCGCGGCGCCAGAGGATTGTGCGCCCGGCACGCCCTTGATCGAGGGATGCAGCCGGGCGATCGGCGCCACCGCGCCCGTGACGAGGCAGAGCCCGGCCGCGCCGCCGGCCCGGGCCGCGGCCTCCCCGGCGAGGGCGGCGCGAACGGCCGGACGGTCGTGCAGGAACCGGGTCTCGCCCTCCAGCCGGAACGCGACGTTCTGGTCGAGCATCTCGGGCGCGTGGTCGAGGGCGTCGTAATCCGCCGGATCCCAGCGGCCGAGGAAGGCGAGCAGGGCCCGGCAACCGGCATCGTCGAGATCGGGATCGGCCAGAAGCGCCTCGTGCCGCAGCTTGAAGGCGGCGTGTTCCTGGGCACAGCGGGCGGCGTTCCGCGCCTGACGCTCTGGCGCTTCCCCGGGATCGACGGCCGTGCAGCCCAGGGCGTAGGAGGTCTTGTCCCAGAACGTCCCGCTGGCGACGCCGGCCGTGCGCTTGGGCGCCTGGGGCGCCATGACCTCCCTGACGATCCGCCCCTTGGCGTCGCGCGGCTCGGCCTGGACGGCCCTGACCTCCCCGGCGTCCGACAGCACAACCGTGTAGTGGATCTTGGCCGGCGCGAAGCCGGGGATCGGGGCGTGGCCCTCCGCCGCCATCCGGTCGTAGCGGGCGGCGAGCGCTGCGAGCAGCGTCATCGCGCGACCTCGGCCCCGTCGAGGGCGGGGACGTCGATGACGCCGTCCCGCATCCGCGCGCGGAAGAAGCGCGCCTCCAGGCCGGGATAATGATGGTCGAGAACCATCCAACCCAGGTCTCGCTCGCCCAGCAGGCTCGGGTCGGGCTCCGGCGTGTCGCCCTCCAGAAGTTCGAAGTCCGCGGCGAACTCCCGGGTTCCGAGGCAGGGCCGGGAGAAACACTGGCCCTTGCGCGCCCGGCGCCGGAACATGTCGAGGTGCTTGCCGACCGTCTCCTCCGGGGTGGCATGGCCCTTGGGCGAGAGGTCGAGCCGCGCCTCGATCACGTAGGCGACGTCGCGCAGCAGGGTGGCGGCGCGCTGCTGGCGCTCCTCCTCGACGTAGAGCGCGAGCCCTTCCGTCGATCCCGCCCGCATGGCGGAGGCGGCCTTGCCGGCAGAAGCGACGGCCCCGACCTCGTTGCGGCGCAGGGATTCGAAGCGGATCGGCTTGAGCACACGCAACCGCACGATGCGCCAGACGATGGCCGGCTTCCAATGGATCGCCTCGACGATGCCGCGCGCCGCGGATGGGGTGATCACGTCGTAGGAGACACGCTCGACCTTCATTTCCGGACGCGAGAACAGGGCGCGCGGACCCCAGACATGCAGGCGAATGCCTTGCGACATCGAACCCGTTTCCCCCTACAGCCCGACGATTCTCGGTCGTCGTCGCCGGCCCCGTCGCATCGGCCGACTCGACTTCAGGTTGCGTCGGCCAAGCTCGGCTGTCAACGCCCGTCTCGCCCGAGGCTGTCTCGGGGCGCCGCCGCATCCAAAAGGCGCGGCGCACGCGGCGGTCAGGCGATGATCGTGTCCGCCGCCGCCATGAAGAGCGGGTTCGACCAGTCGAGGCCCGTCTCCGGCTTGTACAGACCGCCGGTGACCAGTTCCATGAACTGGTCGCCGAAGTCCTTCTCCCGCACCGGGGCGACGTGCCCCTCGCGCAGCAGGTCCGCCCGGACACGCGCCGGCACGCCGACGGTGTAGCGCTGGAGCTTGCGCGCGATGAGCCCTAGCCGCTCCCGGCCGTAGGGGTTCTTCAGTTCGCCGAGCCAGTGACGGCTCGCCTCGTCGTCCGCCACGATGATGGGACGCATCACGCTGTCGATGAAGCGCATCCTCTCGGCGATGGTCGCGAAGGGAAAGTCGAAGCCCTTGGCGGAGGCGGCGCAGGTCTTGAGGATGTCGAACCGGTCGAGATCGTCGGGACCACCCTGGCGGTCGCCGCCGCGCTTCCAGTAGAGGGCCGCGAAATACGCCTCGATCGCCGCCGGCTCGAGGCATCGCGCGCCCTGCAGCCGCATGATTTCCTCGGCCGTCTCGATGTTGGTCAGGAGGTCCTTCGGGGACGTTCTCCCCGCGGCCTCGAACAGGAGCAGCGGGCTGTCGGCGGCGTCCCGGCGGCCCTCCCGGTTGAGCCGCCCCGCACTCTGCGCGATCTGGTCGAGTCCCGCCGGCGCCCGCATGACCAGCGGGAAGTCGACATCGACGCCGGCCTCGATCAGCGAGGTCGAGACCACCCGACACGGACGGCCGGCGCCGAGATCGGCCTTGATCCCGGCCAGCACCCGGCTGCGGTGTTCGGCATGCATCAGCGTCGAGAGGTGGCGCTTCCCCGCCAGGCCGTCGATCGCCGCGTAGAGGTCGCGGGCATGTTGGCGGGTGTTGACGATGCACAGGCCCTGCGGCGCCTGCGCGAAGCGGTCGGCCAGGGCCGCGTCGTCCTGCTCGCCGATCCTGTGCACGGTGACCCGGCGGAACGCCGCGAAGAGGTCGGGCACGTCCGGCGCCAGTTCCACGGTGTCGCGAAACCCGCCCTGGAAGGAGCGCTCTCCGTCCCGCTCCAGCACCGCCGGCTGGGTCGCCGTGCACAGCACCACCGAGGCGCCATAGTTGAGCGCCAGTTCCTTGAGCGCGGCGACGCAGGGCCGCAGCAGGTGCAGCGGCATGGTCTGGGCCTCGTCGAGGACGACCACGCTGCCCGCGATGGCGTGCAGCTTGCGGCACTGCGACGGCCTGTTCGAGAACAGGCTCTCGAAGAACTGCACCGCCGTCGTCACGACGATGCGGGCATCCCAGTTCTCCATGTCGAGGCGCAGCTTCTCCAGTCCCTGGCGCGCCTCGCCCCGCAGCTTGTCCTCGTCGAAGGCGCTGTGGTGCTCCAGAACCTCGCCGGCATGGTCTCGGAGCGCGCCGCGATAGACCTCGGCGGTCTGCTCGATGACCGAGGTGAAGGGGATGACAACGATCACCCGGTCGAGCCCGTGCGCCGCCGCATGGGCCAGCGCGAAGGCGAGCGAGGTCAGCGTCTTGCCGCCGCCGGTGGGGACGGTGAGCGTGAACACGCCCTTCGGCCCCGCGGCGCGGGACGTGGCATGGGCCAGGATCTCGGCACGGCGCCGGTTGACCGGCCGCTCGGCCGCGCCGGTCTCCTCCCGGGCACGGGCCGCCGCCCGGAGGGTCCGATCCAGGGCTGACCGAAGATCGGCGATGGAGGCGCCCGGCCCGCGCGCGACGACGCCCTGGTAGAAGCGCTCCGTGCAGAGGCGATCCGCATCGACCAGACAGGAGAACAGCATCCGCGTCAGGAAGGCCCATTGAAACCCGCTGAGCGGACCCGCGCCGCGTCCGTCCTCCGGCCGCAGGCCGGTGGGCGGCTCGGGCGTGCCGGGCAGCACGAACCCGTCCCGGACGGCCGCGTGACCCGCCAGGGCCAGCGCAAGGTCCGCCTCGCTGGCATCGAGCCGGCCGTCGCGGGCGAGGAGCCCGTCCTGGAGGCCGGCGTGGTGCCCCGCGATGACGTGCGCGAGAAGCAGCCCGAGGCGCCCGAGCCGGTGTTTGGCATACAGCGCGCCGGCGCTCGAATGCCCCTTGTCGGTCACTTTCGGGTCGTGGAGATAGGCCTGGAAGGCGGGTTTGTACTTCCCGAAATCATGCAGCAGGCCGGCGACGAGGCCGAGCGCAGCGGCCTGGAATTTCGAGGCCTTTCCGGCGGCGGCTTCACCGACTTCCCGCGCGTGGACCGGGAGAGGTTCCCACGCGGTGGTCGGGGCGCCTTCGAGGGAATGGGCATAAGACACAGCCAATGTCTCCGATCTCCCCGGTTTCCTTCTTCAGAACCAGCGATCGAGCGATAGCGTAACGTCGTCGCCGGATGATACGTGCGGTCAAGGATGGTGATCGCCCGCGTCCATGATGGCGGGGTTCGGGCGCCGGCGGTTTCGAAGGTCGTGCCAAAGCGGCCGTATCACCGAGCCTGCGCGGCGCCTGCGCGAAGCCGACATTAGCATCACGACGCGGTCGACCGGATTTTGTATGACTCCCGGTGAGGTCCTGTCTCAAAGCAGGACGTCGCTGGCAGTGAGGTTCTGGAGGCCGACCAGGTTGATGGCGAAGTCAGCCCGGGCATCGCCATCCCGATCGCCCTCGATCAGCGCCGCGCGATCGGATTGCGTGACCCGGATTTCACCCGCACTGCCGCTGAACGCCGCGGTGCCGACGAAGTGCAGGACGTTCGAATCTCCGGAGCCGAAATCGCGCAGGTCGATCACGTCGCCGTTCTGGAAATCCAGGATCGTATCCGCCTGGCTCCTGATCGATCCCGTGTCGCCCTTCAAGAAGACGAAGGTGTCGTTGCCGCTGCCGCCGGTGAGTTGGTCGCGGCCGCCGAGTCCAGCCAGCCAGTCGTTACCGGCGCCGCCGTTCAGCACGTTCGCCGCATCGTTGCCGACGAGGGTGTTGTCGAGCCCGTTGCCGGTTCCGGTCAGGGCGGCGGAGCCCTTCAGGGTGAGATCCTGGACCCACGCGCCCAGCGCGTAGCTGACCGAGGATTCGACGGAATCGTGCCCGCCGTTGCCGGCTTCCACCACCACGTCGCCGGTGTTGTCGACGACGTAGGTGTCGTCGCCCTTGCCGCCGATCATCCTGTCCGCGCCGACCCCGCCGTCGAGGTGATCGTTACCGGCGCCGCCGTTCAGCACATTCGCGGCGATGTTGCCGACGAGGGTGTTGTCGAGCCCGTTGCCGGTCCCGGTCAGGGCGGCGGAGCCCGTCAGGGTGAGATCCTGGACCCACGCGCCCAGCGCGTAGCTGATCGAGGATTCGACGGAATCGTGCCCGCCGTTGCCGGCTTCCACCACCACGTCGCCGATGTTGTCGACGACGTAGGTGTCGTCGCCCTTGCCGCCGATCATCCTGTCCGCGCCGGCCCCGCCGTCGAGGCGATCGGTGCCGGTGCTGCCGATGAGGATGTCGGCGCCCCCGCGACCGTCGAGGGTCCAGGCCGCACCGCTGGTGGCGGTCAGCCTGTCGGCCCCGGCGGTCCCCGTCAGGGTGGTGACCGGCGCCGGCGCCACGGTCGGTGCGAAGGCGTGCCGGCCGAAATCGTAGACCCCGTCGGCGAAGATCGCCTGCTCGACGTTCTGGAGCGTGTCGACGCCTTCCCCCGTGACGACGGCGACATCGCCTTCGAAGCGGACCGCGTAGGTCTCGAAGGCGCCGTGGTAGACGGCGCTGTCCCTGCCCGCTCCCCCGTCGAGCGTATCGTCGCCCGCTCCGCCATCGAGCCGGTCGTCGCCGGCGTTGCCTCGGAGCACGTCCATGCCGCCAAGACCCGTGAGCGTGTTGGCGGCGGCGTTGCCGATCAGGATGTCGTCGGCCCTGTTGCCCGTGGCGTTCTCGATCGTGACGCCATGCGCGATCGCATAGCCGCCCCGCAACGGCTCGGAGGTGGAGATCCAGCCGCCGCCGCCGATCTCGTTCTCGAGGGTGGCGGCGCGCAGGTCGATCTTGGCCCGGCTGGTGCCGGCGTACTCGATCGTGTCGGAGCCGCCGGTGTCCCAGATCGTCGTGTAGCCGCGGTTGACGTCGACATCGTCGCTGAAGCGATAGGTGTCGTTGCCGGCGTTGCGCGCGCGCGCTCCATAGAGGTGCTGGAGGGCGGCGATGTCGATGGCGCTGAAGGAGCCGGGCTGCGCGTTGACCGACGTGCCGGGATCGAAGGCGGCGGTGAACGGGTTGTCCTCCGCCAGGAACGACCACGTATAGCTCATCACCGTATTCAGTTGGGAGTTCAGGAAGGTCGTGCCCTGGTCGCCGGGTTCCTGGATGCCGGGCAGTTTCCCAAAGGTGCCGCCGTCCTCGTCATGGGAATGCTTCAGGCCGAGGGCGTGGCCGAACTCATGGAACCAGGTCAGGGAAAATGTTCCGAGCCGAACGGCTTGCGCTGACCCGGCCACGTCCACCTTGATCCCCACGGCGGTTCCGACGGAGGTCGTGCCCGCGGATGGCGTGCCGGACTCGCCGCCGCCGCCCAGGTCCAGCCTGAACATGATGTTGGCCGGCTCGTCCGTCTCGCGGAACGTGAGGGCGGTGAAGGTTTCGACGTTGGCCACCACCTCACGGTGGAAGGGTTTCCAGTCACCCTCGTCGAAATCGTCGATCCCGTTCGCGTTGATGTCGCCGAACTTGAAACCGATCGTGACCTCGGACCCAGACCAGGCTTGCCCCATCAGCAAGCCGTTGACGACAGCATTTCCGGACGGCGGAGCCGCGATACCCACTGAAGACATAGGAAAACCTTGGAATGATTTGTATTATTTGCGGTTTTGTAGTTCTATCATAGATTCGCTACGGTGATATAGCCTCAATCAGATAATACAATTTCCGTCTTAGTCAGACTTAAATAGGGACCTAATAAATCATCGAAGATAATATGTCCCCCTATTTTGGGTTTACGGATGCACAATCGACCTTGATGGAGAATTTTATCTATTTGGGCTCGGGATCCGCGACCGGCCACCGACTGTCGCGGATCCCGCGTCCGCCCTGTCCAAGCAAAAAGCTCCAAGCAAAAAGCTGCATCCCTGTTTGCCCGCCGCCGGGCATGCGTGGTGTGTCACGCCGGGCATCGGCCCAACGCCCGCCCGACGTCGAGACGCGGACGATCCCACCGAACCCGCGCCGATCGTCGACGCGCTCCTTGCCCCGCGGCTCCTTCGGCAGGCGCGAAGCGATCCCTTCGGACCGCTTCTCCATCACCCGGGAAGAGTCGCGAACGTGCCCGCCAAACCAACCCGATGCCTCCCGAGCCCCGCCGGGGGGCCCACGGTACGAACCCTTGCGCACCCACCCAACACGTCTCCGACGACGAAGCCGGGGCGCCGCTGTGGAGATTCCGGCCATCGGCCGGCGTCGTTTCGGCCACGTCCGGCCTCTTCGTAAGACAATGCGAAGATTCCCTGTCGTAGCCTATCGCCAAGGCGGTGTTGCCGGGAGGAATCGACGGAGGTGAGCGAGGTCGTAACGCTCACGGCGACCACGCCGCTCGAGGGGCCGTCGTGGGGCGAGCACGGCCGGGTCGTGTCGCGGTTCGCCGGCGACGCGGGCGGCGCCACCGCTATCGAATTCGCCTTCGTCGTCTTCCCGCTGCTGACGCTCCTGCTCCTCGTCCTCGAAGTCGGCCTCGTCTATTGGACCGGGGCGGTGCTCGACAACGGCGTCCAGGCGACGGCCAGGACGTTCTACACCGACACCGGCGCCAGTGCCGCCTCGATGGTGGACACGGTTCGCACCGGCATCTGCGAGCGCGCGAGCGGGCTCATCAACTGCGACCGCCTCAAGGTCGATCTCAGCTATTACGCGGACTTCTCGGCCGTCACCGCACCCAGTCCCGTCGATCCGGCTACCAAGACCTGGCGGACCGGGTTCGGCACCGCCCACGGCTGCACCGAGGACAGCCGGATCGTGGTGGTGCGCGCCGCCCTCGCCCAGCAGAGCGTCCACAACGCCATCGCGGGCCTCGCCACCTTCTCGGACGGCAGCCGGCTGATCCAGTCGACCATGGTCGTCACCCTCGGGCGCCGGTCCACCGGGCTCACCGGATGCTGAGCCGCGCGATCCTGCGCGCCGCCCTGGCGGGATGGCTCCGGCGTCGCACCGGTCCCGGCCGGGGCCTGCGGCGGCGTTTCGCAGGCGACGAGGACGGCCTCGCCATCCTCGAATTCGCGCTGATCCTGCCGGTCCTGCTCATGACCTACATCGGGACGATCGAGGTCTCGAACATGATGGGCACCTTGCGCAAGCTCGACCTCTTCACCCAGACCGTGGGCGACTTCGCCGGGAGCGTC
The DNA here is from genome assembly GCF_001425565.1 of Methylobacterium sp. Leaf466. NCBI lineage: Bacteria > Pseudomonadati > Pseudomonadota > Alphaproteobacteria > Hyphomicrobiales > Methylobacteriaceae > Methylobacterium > Methylobacterium sp. Leaf466. The sequence goes on from NZ_LMRC01000011.1 coordinate 56,246, forward strand.
GCCGTGGCCAGCCGGGCGGAGATCGACGGCATGTTCGCGGCCTCGAAGGTGGTCGTGCAGCCCCTGGACGATTCCGGCATCACCATCGTCGTCAGCGCGGTGGGCGTCCTCGGCACTGTCCCATCGGGGGTCATGCGGGTGTGTTCGAGCGTCGCCGGTGCCAATGCGACGGCCCGGCCGGTGGGAGACACGCCGGCGGTCGCCCTGCCCGCGGACCAGCGGGTCGGCGGCGCGCGCATGCTCCTGGTCGAGACCCGCATGCCCTATCGGCCCATCGCCGGCTCGACCTTCACCGCCCTGTTCGGGCAGGTCCTGAGCAACATCGTCTTCTCGCGGCAGATCTACTGGCCGGTCCGCGTGGGCCTGCGCTACCACAGCCAGGCCCCCGAAGTGGTCCTGCCCGGCGGCGGCCCCTGCCCGGCCTCCTGAGGGCACGGGACGTCGGCTTCCCTCCGCGCGGGTATTCGCGGCCGGTCATCAACCGGCCATCAACCTTTCCGTGGCACGACGGAGGACCCGCCCGCCTCGGGTGTCCCCTGGCCGGGACGCCCACCGGGGCCGACGCCCGACGTCAGGGAGCCCCTGTGCCGATGATCGCGCTCATCCTCGACGACGCCGTCCTGAACAACGTCCTGATGGCCGAGGCCATCCGGTCGATACCCGATTGCGTCCCGAGGGATTTTACGGACCCGTTCGCGGCCCTGGCCTTCGTCGAGGCGCACGGGGCCGAGATCGGCATCGCGATCACCGACTACGACATGCCGGGGATGAACGGCGTCGGCTTCGTCAAGGCCGTGCGGCAGGTGCCGGGGTTCGCGCATGTGCCCATCGTCATGGTGACGAGCATGGACCAGCGCGCCCTGCGCCGCGAGGCGCTGGAGGCCGGGGCCACCGACTTCCTGGCCAAGCCCTTCGAGGCCTTCGAGGTCCGCGCCCGCGTCGCCAACCTGCTCGAACTGAACCGGGCGCGACTGGAACAGGTCGACCGGGCCGCCTGGCTCGACCGCGAGGTCCGCGCCGCTACCGCCACCATCGAGGCGCGCGAGCGCGAGATCGTGACGATGCTCATGAAGGCCGCCGAGCACCGCGACACCGAAACCGGCAACCACGTCGCGCGGGTGGCGAGCTACGTCGCCCTCATCGCCCGGGGGCTCGGCTTCGACGAGGCGCAGGCCCGTCAGCTCAGCCTCGCCTCCACCATGCACGACGTCGGCAAGATCAGCGTCCCCGATGCGATCCTGCTCAAGCCGGGGCCGCTGACGCCGGTGGAGAGGGCGGAGATGGAGCTCCACGCCGACCGCGGCCGGCGCATCCTCGAGGGCAGTTCCTCGCGCATGGTCCAGATCGCCGCCGAGATCGCCGGCACCCACCACGAGCGCTGGGACGGCACCGGCTACCCCTGGGGCCTGCGCGGCGAGGCCATCCCCCTCAGCGGCCGGATCGTCGCCGTCGCCGACGTGTTCGACGCCCTCACCTCGGCACGGCCCTACAAGGCGGCCTGGCCGCGCGAGGAGGCCCTCGCCTTCCTGTCGGAGCAGGCCGGCCGGCACTTCGACCCGCGCTGCGTGGCGGCCCTGCTGGCGACGATCGATGCGACCGACGGCTCCCTCGATCCGGCCGAACGGGCCGAGGAAAGCCGGTCGCGCATGGCGCTGGCCCGTCCCCCGGATGCGGCCTGAGACGGTTTCCACTCGAATCAAGCGGGACCCGTATCACCGAGCCCGGGTGGCGCCTGAGCGAAGCCCATGTCCGCATCACGACGTGATCAACCGGATATGGTCAGACGCGAACGCTCCGTCGTTTCGGTCGCCGCTTTCCGCCGGTCGCGGTGCTGGAGGCGATGTTGCCGCGCTGATGACATCGCTCCGGTGACATCGCCAAGCCATGGCAAATATCCGGTTACGCTAACGATTTGTTCGTCTTTCGGGAAATCCTCGAAAAATCGACCTTTGTCTTCACGGAATCGCAGAACGTTTCGGCGCTACCTCGTCTCCATAAGGAGTGCGTGGAATGATCCGTTGGTTGAGGGACGCGGCCGGTAATCGCGACGGCGGCGTGATGCTGATCTTCGCGCTTTCGCTGCCGATCCTGCTGGCC